>SLLW01000313.1 GCA_007133875.1 Balneolales bacterium
AGGAGGAACATGCAGAGGTCGGTGCTGTTTTTGATGAGGCCGCCGGACGGTGTTTCGGAATTCAGATAGGTAGAGATGTCAGGGAACGCGTAAAAAGCACCACCCGGGTTGAAGCAGTTCACCCCTTCGATACTGTTAAGCGCTTTGACCATGTAATCACGACGTTCACGAAACGCTTTGACCATCTCCTTGACCGAATCGCGGGGTGTGCTGTAGGCTGCTTCCGCTGCTTTCTGTGAGATTGTAGATGGCGCTGATGTCTCCTGACTCTGGATTTTTGAAACGGCTTTGACGATGTCGGCAGGACCGGCAAGATAACCGAGCCGCCAACCGGTCATCGCAAACCCTTTTGAGAATCCATTGATCAGAAGGATGCGATCTTTCAGATCCGGGGCCACCTGTGCGATACTGACATGGTCGCCGTCAAAAACGATGTATTCATAGATCTCATCGGAGGCAACAAGAATATTGGGGTGCTCGCGCAGCACTTCTGCCAGGGCACTCAGTTCGTCGGCAGAGTAGCAGCTTCCCGTGGGGTTGGACGGGGAACAGAGAATCACCATTTTCGTCTTTGGCGTAATGGCCTGACGCAGCTGCCCGGGAGTCATTTTATAATCATTGCTGAACTCCGTTGAGACAATTACCGGTTTGCCTTCAGCAATTTTCACCATCTCAGGATAGGATACCCAGTAGGGTGCCGGAATAATAACTTCATCACCGGAATCGATCGTAGCAAAAATAGAGAAGCCGATGGACTGTTTGGCTCCATTAGATAGTAGAATCTGATCAGGGGTATAATCCAGATTATTCTCTTCCTTCAGCTTTTTGCAAATAGCTTCGCGAAGTTCCGGGGTGCCGGCATTCACTGTGTAGCCGTGGTGCCCGTCACGAATAGCCTGGATGGCGGCATCACAAATATGTGGTGGGGTTTTAAAGTCGGGCTCACCCTGACTCAAAGAGATAACCGATTTGCCTTCTCGCTGTAATTCTTTGGCGCGGCCGGATATTTTCATGGTTTCCGAAGGCGCAATAGCTTGCACTCGTTGTGCTATCATAATAATATTAGGTATGGTTGGGATTCACAGTCACTATAAGCGAACGTATCAAAAGCGTGATAATATACGAAATTGACGGTGTACTCGCTATATTTTTCGAAATGCGAAGATGCCGCGCACAATACGGAAACAGGGGGTTACCGGTACTTTTTTGTGAGAGCGGCCGCGACATTGTCGGGAACAAAATGGCTGAGTTCTCCCCCCCAATAGGCAATTTCCCTGACAAGCGACCCGGAGACGAAAGTAAGCTCTTCCCTCGGCATTAGAAAGACGGTGTCGACGTCGTTATCAAGTTTGCGGTTCATCAGTGCCATACGAAACTCGTACTCATAGTCGGAAAACTGTCGAACACCGCGAATCAGGGTTTTTACGCCTAATGAACGGGCATGATCCACCAGCAGTCCGGTGAATTGATGGGTTTCAACCTTATTGGCCCAAGGGTTGCTCGAGATACTCTCATTGATAAGGGCCGTCCGTTCTTCAGGGGTAAAAATGGTGCTTTTACGAGTGTTTACCGCAATAGTGATGTAGACTTTATCAAATATGTTGGTTGCCCGTTCAAGGATATCAAGGTGTCCATACGTTATTGGGTCGAATGATCCGGGGTATATGGCATTCACGATTGTCACCTGTTTTGTTAGGTCGGTTTGGTTTGGATCAGGTAATCCTGTATCAGCTATCAGCATCCGGAAAATACGGCAAAAATAGCGTCGGGGAAATTTGGTTATTACGAAACCGGTTCTTTGGTGAAAATAGTAACGATCGTACGGCCGTAGGGTTTTGCAAATACACAATGGGGATGCTCACCGAAATGATGTCGTTTATCGTGTTCGAGAATAAACCAGCCGTCATCTTTCAGCCAGCCGTTTTGGAGGATGATTTCCGGCAGGTCGGCCATGAACTCATAGTCGTATGGCGGATCGGCAAAAACCAGGTCATATGCTTGTCCGGTATTCCGAAGAAAGGTTTCAACATTGGCACAGATTCCGTGTACCTGTTTCTGTACGCCGAATGCTGCTGCCTGTTTTTCAATATTATCTACAGCTTTGGCCAATGACTCCACAAATACAACCCGATCAGCCCCACGGGATATGGCCTCAAAGCCAAGATTACCCGATCCGGCAAAAAGATCCAGCACCACACTGCCGGCAATGTGCTTGCGTACTTCAATGACCGAAAACATACTCTCCTTGGTACGATCCGAAGTTGGCCGGATATCCGTATTCCCTGGCGTTGAAAATCGTCTTCCTTTTAACTTTCCGGTGATAATTCTCATGGCTGGATCAGGATACTGAAAGTAAAACGGCAGGAAAAGCCCGTTCAAGCGGAAAACTGAATGTCTCCTCCCCGGCTTTCAGGTTCATTTTATCCAGAGAGTCCATAACCATGATATCTGGCGTGTCGTCCCAATACGCATTAAGAGTTTCAACGATCTTGCCGGAATGATCACCGAAAACCAGGACATGTTCATGCAATCCCTCTATCCAGGGGAGGTGCGATGCGTATTGCAGCCAGAGATAAGGGAGGTCCCGGATATCGTCGTATGTGAAGTTGGTGGCTGCTCTGAGTTTACCAAGCAGATAAGACGAAATGCCGATCATACCGTTGTAAGAAGATATTGTCAGAAAAGAGCCATGGTACTGGCTATGTTTAAGCCAGCATTCTCCTACCTCAAAATCAGATAAAAGCTGTTCGGGTGTCGCACCGTTTAGGAGGGATGTAAATGTTTTAATATGCTCCTTGCGGCGAATGGAGACCAGTTTGAAATCCCGGTTGCTAAGTGAATGCCACTTTGCTTCTGTAGCGTCGGTATCCGTTCCCTGCATCAGGATATTGAGGTGCGCCTGACGCTCTTCATCTTCATCATAAACAGATTTTGGTATTATGCTCCAGCATTCAAACGAAGGAGGAAAAACCACCCGGCGCTGCTTCACCCCGTATTCTTCGGACAACTTGTTCAATGTGTCACAAACCCCGGGAAACGTGTCCGGGTCACGGGTTGCAATCGACTGCGTCAGGTCAAAAGAAAAATCGATATAACCGATTCGACTTATTACACCGGGCTGCGCCGGACGGGATACGGCGTAAAATAACTTGTTGGAATCGAAATTAATCCCAAGTTGCGCATCCGCTTCCGCCATGATGATCGAATTAGTTCCAGTTGGTTGCGTTCAGCAAGTTGGTTCGTTCCAGCGATCCAATGCGATCGTCGGTGTCTGGATCTTCCAGCAGGTAAATATTGGGGCGGATTGTGTCATTCCGTGCGTACTCAAAACGGTTGCCCGTTCTGGGTGAATAAATAACGGAATCCGGATCATATTCGTGAGGCGGACGGAATGCAAAAAGAGAATCACCATGCTCAACCATCTCTTCATTGGTTTTAAGCCATTCTACCAAATCGTCGAGAGTTTCAGGAAAACCCTCTTCTCTGCGCTGGTATTGAACGAGTGCCTCTCGCACTACGGTCATTCTGTGACGGACCTGTTCGGTCACTTCTCGCTGTTGCTCAACTTGTTCGTAAGGACTGGTAATGGAGTCGTATAACAGCCAGGCAAGACCAATAATAACAACTGCCAGGACTGCACTTATGATCCTGTTTCGGGTATCTATATCCATGTTATGGGTACTGAAATTATAAGTAAGATAAGTTCATGGCACACGCTCGAATCTCGAAAATACGTTCGGTTGCGAAGATATGCAACATAACATTATGCCAGCATTAAAACGAAGGTAAACGGCAACTATTATTACAGTGGTACCTGTGAAGGGATGACGATGTTATTTTGCTGTTTTCTGACCGGTGTAAAAAAGCTATTATTGCGCCCATCGTTACGTAAACAACTAACAAAGGAAACCCCCATGGAGTCGTTGCTTTCTATTTTACAAGATGTCGCTGTGGTTCCGTCTTTCTCTTCTTACGAGGAGAAAATTCTTCCATACATAATTTCAAATATTGAGAAAATTGAGGGAGCTTCGTGGCATCGGGTGCCCGATAACAATCTGGTTGCAACCATACCGGGCAATCCCGGCCGAAAACCGGTGGCATTAGCTGCTCATCTGGACAAAATCAATCATTTTGGGGAAAATCCACCCAAAAAACTGCCGTTTCATCTGGAGGACTCCAGGGTTACCGGTCAGATGGATAATTCTGTCGGTATCGCAATTATTCTTGCGGCAGCACAACTAGCAGCATCCCGTTCATTCCCCCCGCTTCTTCTGCTTTTTTCTGAAATGGAAGAGAGCTTTGGCCTGAAACATCACCCCCGGTTATTGAAGAATGGCGGAAAAGGACTCCGACATGGAATGGGTGCCGAGCGGATATCCCGCTATCTCATCGAAAACAAGCAGCGGCTTTCCTGTGTGATGACCGTCGATACGACTCCGCTATTCAAAGGGGAACAGGGCGTGGCACTTTACAGCGGACACTGGGAGTTTACCGGCAAAACGCCGTCACCATCGGAAGTAAAACGCACAAATGAGGTTCGTGACGAACTTCTTTCCATTGATCCGGAAATTCTGCTCGCAAATAATACAAATGACTATCTCCACTATGGGGTGGAGTTAAACCGTGACAATCAAAACGGGATTCCCTCGCTGGCACTTGAACCGGCCATTCATCCGTATCACGAAAAAAATGAATCGGTCTTTCTGGATGATATTGATAGGGTATACCGCATTCTTATTCGCTGGCTGGAGCAGAGGAAGTGACGGAATTTGTTCGATAATTTTGTAACTTGATAGCTTAAGAAAAACAGGCAAATTTAACGTTCGTTTATAATTCAATCACATGCTTTATCAGGAAAAGTTTTACTATCTCTGTCACCTTCCCCTGAGTGCCGAAGGTCCGGGAGATGTTGAAATCATAGAGAAAGCGGCAAATTCCCAGGCGTTTTCGGAACTGTTCAAGAAGTTTGAAGAGCTTCGCTCACACGCCTTCAATGAAGACGGGTTGTACAGCGTCATACGGGCGGATGATATCTACATCCTTATCCGCACAACAACTCCCGGTCAGGCAAAGGAAGAGGCGTTTGAAGAAGCGCGGCCAGGCTTGATTACCAATCTGGAGCATCGGGTTATGCAGAACAAGGACAAGAACGCGGTTCAAATTCTGCGGAATGTCCACGATGTGGAACTGAGCATTTCATAGGTTTTTTCCCGCCGATACGGCACGTAAAATCTGGCTTTCATGACGAAAGAGCATCCTTCCCCGGTAAAGAAAAAGTTGTTGCAGCTATCCGAAACGATAGTGGATCTGTCGGATGAAATGGACGAAGCCGATGCGGAAAAGGATGAAAGAAAATTGCATGCCTCCATGCAGCAACTGCGGCGTATTGGTGATGAACTTGTTGACTATCTGGATCAGACTACCGGAGATGATCACACATTTGCCCGTTTCATGATGGGCTCGGTCTGCAGCCTTCTGGGTTTCTGGCAGCAAGCCGAAGAATCTTACCGGATGGCGCTTAAAAAATGGCCGGACCATGTCGGCATCCTCAATGAGCTGTTTGATGCACTGGTTGCTCAGCGGAAATATGAGGAAGCCGTGAAGGTTATCCGTACCAGTATTACACATGGCGGAGAGACACCGCAGATATTACGCAATTATGCAGCGGTTCTGGTTCATCAGAAAAAACTGAACGAAGCCCGGATTCTGATGATCAACTGCATTGCCAAGTTTCCCGACGACCAGGAGAGCCGTGAATTCCTCAGCAAACTCGAAATGACCGGACACCGCTAACCACCGACTTGTTTATGAAAAAGAATAAGCACTACGTGCGGTTGACCCCTCAGGTTCGTGCGGAAGTGATTTTTGAGGACAGACACCTTATTGCAGTCAATAAACCGGCCGGGATACTTACCGTTCCGATATCCGGTATGAAATCAGCCAATCTTCAGGAGTGTCTGGATACATACCTGGAACCGCAGAAGAAAAATGTCTATACCGTTCACCGGATTGACAGGTATACCAGCGGGGTGGTATTGTTTGCAAAAAACCGGAAGGCTCAGGCAGGGCTGATCGAACAGTTCCGAAACCATGAACCGGCCAGGATTTACCTGGCTCTGGTACGGGGAATCCCGAATCCGGCAGAAGGCGAACTGGTCCACCATATGAAGCGTATCAAGGAGGGCTTCCGCAATGTGATTGTGCCTGAGGAGGATCCAAACGGCACCCGGGCACGACTGTTTTACCGGATTATTGAGCAGTTTTCGGATGCCAGCCTGGTGGAGGTTGCGCTGGATACCGGATTGAAAAATCAGATACGGGTGCAGCTTGCTGAAGTGGGGCACCCCACCGTCGGGGACCGCCACTATGCCGCATCCGAGCAGGAGGAGAAACTTATTGATCGCCAGGCACTACATGCCTCCCGTCTCGAGTTTGTTCACCCGATCACCAATGATATCGTTGGAATTGAAGCGTCTATACCGAAAGACCTCAGACGGTTACTGGTCTACTTCAGAAATCAGGACAGAACGAATTAAAAAGTTGCTGCGTTACCCGTAGTACGTAAAATATTAAAGAAAAATCACAAGGAGATTATTATGGATACCGTACTGGAAAAAACGGACAACAACATCGATATTGGCATATCCGACCAACAACGGGATGCCATTGCCAAGGCTTTGGGCCCACTGCTGGCCGATACGTATATGCTCTATTTGAAAACTCATAATTACCATTGGAATGTGACCGGGATGAACTTCCAGTCGCTCCATGCAATGTTTGAAGAGCAATACACGGAACTTGCAGGGGCCATTGATGATATCGCCGAGCATATCCGGACACTGGGGCATTTTGCTCCCGGATCTTTCAAGGAGTACTCCAAATTGACCAGTATCACGGAAGAAGAGGGACTACCCGACGATCGCACGATGGTCGAACGCCTTCTGGTAGCCAATGAAACCGTAATTCGTACGGCGCGAAAAGCGTTGCCCGCGTGTGAAGAGGCTGGTGATGAAGCATCACTGGATCTGGTTACTGAGCGGTTGCGGACCCACTCCAAAGTGGCCTGGATGCTGCGAAGTCACCTCCAGTAATGACGATGGAAATGTAATTATAACTTTGTAATTCAAAGGCAGGCCGGTTTCGGGCTGCCTTTCTTATATGGGAATTGTTATGGGATATGAATCGCAATTATCGGAGATCAATGAGGTAGTTGTCCAGACGGTGATACCTTACGGACTGGATATTCTTGGCGCCGTTATCATATTTATTGTTGGTTGGTTGGTCGCCGGCTGGGTCAGTAAACGTATATATAAAGCGTGCACGGAATCGGTTAAAGTGGATCAAACCCTGACCCCTTTGATAGCCAAAATTGTCAAGTATGTGATTCTGTTTGCAACATTACTCGCTGTTTTGTCACAGTTTGGCTTTGAAACTACCAGCCTCGTTGCTTTGTTGGGTGCCGCCGGCCTTGCGATTGGCTTTGCCCTGCAGGGGACCCTCAGTAATGTGGCTTCCGGGGTGATGCTGCTAACCTTCAGACCATTTGAAGTCGGCAACTTTGTCAATATCGGGGGGACACTTGGGATTGTCGATGAGATTGGCCTTTTTCTGACCAAAATGCATACCCTGGATAATGTTTTTCTGATCATGCCGAATTCCAGAATATGGGGGAATGAAATTCTCAACTACTCTAAAAATGAGACCCGGCGTGTGGATCTGGTTTTCAGCATCAGTTACTCAGACGATATTGACAAGGCTATGCAGTTGGTGAAGGATGAACTCAGTAGCGAAAAACGGGTCCTGAAAGAACCGGAACCACTTATTGCCGTGGGTGCACTGGGGGATAGCTCTGTAGACCTGATGGTCCGACCGTGGACCCTTAGTGCGGATTGGTGGATGACCCAGCTCGATTTGACCAAAAAAATCAAGCAACGTTTCGACAAAGAGGGCATTACCATTCCGTTCCCACAGCGCGATGTGCATCTTTCCGGGACGGAGAATGGCAAGGATGAGTCCTGAATCATTATTCCGGAATACCTTGTTTGACGGATATATCAGGAATGGTAACAGGCAGCTGGTTAATGAATGCCTGCTGTCCCACGCACTATTTTCCTGTTTCCTCCGGAAGATTAGGTATTGCCCGGAAGTTGGAAAATCTTATTTAGCAGACCTTTTTTATTGGAGGCCTGATTTATGAGATCTCCTGGATTCATTTCTTGCATGAGATGTCGCAGCTCTGGTGGAAGCGTGTCGTTAACACTATTGCAGTGATAGATGTTAAACTGTCCCCACGCATGGGAGTCGACCGAGTCCATATGTGACACGGTTATATATTCGGAAACCTCATTATAAATGAATTCCGGAATAGCAATATTTCCCGGATAAGATTTGGTTTCGAGTTCATTGGCAAAATTGACCGTGTCCCCCCATACGTCATAGGCGATTTTTTGATAGCCTATCACACCGGATGTAACCGGGCCAACGGTGAACCCCATACGCAACAGCCAGGCGTTATCATCATGCAGATCGTTATAGTAGTTGATAAATTCGTGCATTTTTAGACCGGCAAGAATGGGGCTCAAATAGATATTCTCTGGTGTTGTATTGATTCCTCCTACAGCAAAATAGGCATCACCGATAGTTTTTACCCGTTCCAGCCCGAAACTTTCGACGATCTCATCAAAGGCATAGTAAATCAGGTTCAGATGGTCTACGCTTTTTTTGGATCCAATCTTTTTGGTCAGTGAACTGAAACCCTGAAAGTCGGTAAACAGGGCGGCAGCTCTGTTTACCGATTCGGGCTCTGGAAAGTACCCGTTCTTCAGACTTTCGATTAGTTTGTCCGGCAGCATATTGTGTAGAATGGCCATCAGATGGTCCCGGTCGGTCTGCAGCTGTTCACGTAAAACTTTCAGAGAGAGATGCGTATTGATGCGGGCAAGCAGTTCTTTCTTTTTAAACGGCTTGCTGATGTAGTCAACACCACCGCATTCAAAACACTTGAGTATCACATTGGTATCCGACAGCGTAGATGTAAATATGATCGGAATGTGGCTAGTTTTTGGATTTTCCCGAAGTTGTCTCGTTGTCTCAAAGCCGTCCATTTCGGGCATCTGGACATCCATTAAAATGAGGTCCGGATTAATTTCATTGCATATTTTTATTGCCCGGGCTCCGGAAGTGGCGGCAGAAAGCCGGTAATCGCCCTGCATAAGAAAACGTAATAATAACTCCAGATTGAGTTTATTGTTTTCTACTACCAGTATGGTGTAATCACGAGTTTTGGAATGCATACACAAAATCAGGACACAACAGCATCGGAGGATATGTTTTTCGAATTATCGGCTAATATTACGATAATTCGAACAGAATGATAGGAAAAAGCTTACATTCGGTACGAATGTATAAATATTGAATCAAGCAGTATTAAAAACATGCATTTTTATAAACATAAAATGGTGCTTGTAACCGGAGCATCCTCCGGTATTGGAGCAGCATTCTCCCGACTTCTGGCCTCTTACGGAGCGTCTTTGATCATCACGGCAAGGCGTGAAGACCGACTTGCTGAGTTGGCTGAAGAACTGGAGACGGCCTATGAAACCGAAGTGACAGGCATCCCGTGTGATTTGTCGAAACCGGATGGCGCCCGAAATCTCTGCGAAGAGCTCAGAAAGCGGAATATCAGCGTAGATGTTTTAATCAACAATGCAGGCTTCGGATTCAATGGACGGTTTGATGAGGGTACGTTAGAGACCTATGAGCAAATGATGCAGGTCAATATGAATGCACTGGTGTCACTCACCCGACAGTTGCTGCCATCCATGATAGCACGGAACAGTGGGGGGATTCTTAATGTCGCCTCTATAGCCGGTTTTCTTCCCATTCCCAACTTCGCGATCTACTCCGCCACCAAACAGTTTGTAATTAATTTCAGCTGGAGCCTTTGGTATGAACTAAAAAAGAGCAACGTCCGTGTCAGTGTTCTTTGTCCGGGTCCGGTGGATACCGAATTCCAGGAAGTGGCCGGGGTGGCCTCCTGGAGTGCAGCGCTCCGGGGCCTGCAGCCGGCAGAAGATGCCGCCCGGAGGGGGCTGAAAGGCCTTGCCGGAAATGAAGGCCTTACGTTCGCGAAACCGATTTTGCGAATTCCTTATCTGATCAGCAAGTGGATTCCTGTCAAAATCGGTTTGTTGGCAGGAAATCTGGCCATGAAAAAATAATGGTAACGAATTCGGAACGTTCTTTCTAATTGTTAACCTGTCATTTTTTTTATTCTATTAAGCTTTATAATTTACCATCTTGAAATGTTTGTGATAATTGCTGGAGAAAGAGGCGAATTGCCGGGATAGAATAGCCTGCTTCTATTTATGAAATTATTGCAGGTAACCGGTGTATTGTAAATATAACAGCTATTTAAACTTGTGCGGCAAGTGGAATTGATGGAAAAAGAACACGCAATAATATCAGACGATGGGCGCATTCAGCAAAAAGAGACTCCTTTTTTTCAGGGCAAAGAGCTGGCACATGTTGCCCCGGAAGCTATCGACGAAGCAGTCAGCTATTTTGAAAAACAGTTTTCAGCTTTGGAAAAGTATGTCAGCGCCTCACTCAAGGTTATAACCGCTGGGGAGAAAAGTGAGAATACTTCTGAAAAGCTGGAGCAGCTTCGGAACGAAGTGATTCTTGCCAAAGCCATCGGGGATTTTACGGAACTGATGAATCGCATCGATTCGGCGACCACGGAAATCAGAGGCAGCCAGGAGGGCCCGGAATCGGAAGATCGCCCAACAGATTCGGAGCCGGAGCGAGGGATGGAATCTGTGAGCCAAAAGGAGTCGGTTGCGGATGATGAAGCCGGGCAGCCAGATGAGGAGAAGACGAAGGAAAAGCAGGATATACCGGTAAAAGAGGATCGGCCGGAAGTTGAATACGCCGAATCCCTGTCAGGCCTTGCTGAAATGACATCCAAAGCCTGGGACCTGGCCAATCAGAGCGATTGGCAGTCTGCACAGCTGGAGCTTGAGAACCTCAGATTGAAATGGGATGAGTTAGTGGCTGCCGATGAGTCCCTGACAGCGGAAGCAGGCTACGAGGAGTTGATGGAAGAGAGGAGAGCGGCAGAAGCCCATTTTGTCAAGCGGAAAGCGGCGTGGCAGGACAAACGCAAAGAGCGGAAAAGTGCAAATTTTGAAAAACGTCAACGGTTGCTTGAACAGCTCCAGGAAGTCGTCGATAAAAAGAAATGGCAGGCAATCAAACAGGTGAACGCCATCACATCCAGATGGGATGAGATTCGTGATCTGCCCGGCGGATCCGAGACCGCCGATCAGGATAAGCGGTTTGCTGATCTGGTTTCGCAATTCAATGAAAACAAAGTCGCATTTCTTGTAAAAAAAGCCCAGAAAGAGGAAGAGAATCTTGCCGGTAAACTGGCGGTTCTGGACAAAATGACCCAAATTGTGGAATCGCTCGGACCGGACACCACAAACTGGGATCAATTCGATTCTGAAATGGAGGAACTCTCCCGGCAGTGGCGGAAAATTGGGCATGTCCCCCTTGAGCAGTCCGATCGCATATGGGAGCAGTTTAAAGGGATCCGGGATGAATATTTTAATAAAAAATATGAGTTAAATGAAGCATTCCGGAATCAGACATTAAAGAATATCCGAAAAAAAACACGCTTATGTGAAAATGCAGAAGCGCTTGTGGAGGAAGAAGATCTTGCCTTTGCCGTCCGGGAGATGAATAACCTTCATAAGAAATGGAAAAAAATCGGCCCCATTCCTAAAGAAAAAAACGATGAGTTGTGGGATCGGTTTAATGCAGCGACAAAGAAGTTTAACGAACTAAAGAGCGATAACCAGGATACCATCCGCAAGCAGGAGCAGGAGAACCAGGAGAAAAAGATAGCGCTGTGTGAAAAAGCGGAGGCACTTCAGGATAGCACGAATTGGAATGAAGTGTCCCGGGAACTGGAAGAACTGATGAAAACCTGGAAAGAGATCGGTCCCGTACCCCGAAGAAAATCCGGAAAAATCTGGAAACGCTTCAAAAAAGCGTTGGATACTTTCTATAACAACCGCCGGAAACACTATCGGGAGGTTCGCGAAGAGCAGAAACTAAACTACGAGAAAAAAAGGGAAATTGTATCCGAGCTCGATAAACTGGGAGAGCATGAAAACGCCGAAGAGGCCGTTGCAAAAGCCAGGGAGTTACAGGAGCAGTTTAAAAGTATCGGTTTTGTGCCGATAAAGAAGAAAGCGAAACTGGATAAAGATTACAAGGCGGTCTGCGACAAAATCTATCAGCGTGTCCGAAGTACTGGTGGAGGGTCCGGAAAACCGGGCAGACAGTCGGATCATGTTCCTCCCAACAAGTCAGCTCGTGATGAATATTTCAGATTGAAAAAAGAGTGCGACAAGCTGCAAGAAGAAATACTTCGCTATAAAGATACCATTACCTTTATCAATCCGGGTGGAAAGGGCAATGCTTTGATTGATGATGTTCAGAAAAAAATTGATAAAGCCCAAAATAATCTGGATGAAAAGCTGGAGAAACTGGAGGAGTTGCGGATGAAGATGGAAGAATAATCTCCTTCCCCAGTTATTTTGTGGACAGCGCTTTGGCCGATGACCGCGTTGCCATAACATTAAATGGCATTTTTACAAGAACTATACAATTTTGATGGCAGAACCCGATAAGGATATTACAATCCTCATGATAGAGGATGACCTGACACTCTGTGAGTTGATCGGGTCTTTTTTGAAAAAAAAGGGGTATTTTTTTGCTCATCACAACAGCTACGAGGGAGCTATTGAGAAGGCCAGGGAGGCGAAACCCGACCTGATCATTATGGATCTCCATTTCCCGGACGGGAACGGCCTCCACCTCTGTAAAGTTCTCAAGGACGATGAAGATCTTAATGGTGTACCCATCCTGGTATTAACCACGCGCGACTATCCGGTTGAAAAAGAGATAGCCATGGCGTCAGGCGTAACCGATTTTTTCCATAAGCCAATGGATTACAGCCTGTTCGCTGACAAAATCGATGAGATTCTCGGCGATGCTATCGAAATTACTTTTTGGGGCGTACGGGGATCAACTCCTTGCCCCGGTTCCAGGTACACCTACTATGGCGGCAACACCATGTGTGTTCAGGTGAAAATCCCGGGTCATGACAAGTTGCTCATACTTGATGCCGGATCCGGTATCAGAGCACTCGGGGATCAACTGGCAAAAACCAATGGCCCGATAAATGGGCGCATCTTTTTTTCACACGCTCACTGGGATCATATTCAGGGTTTCCCATTTTTTAAGCCGCTTTACTCGCCGAACAATCGGTTTGATATCCACATGCCTCCGCAAATGGCCGGAAATACCAAAGAGGTCATTCTGGACCAAATGTCATATACCTATTTTCCGGTAACATCCCAGATGCTGCAGGCTCGCCTGGAGTATCACACCCAGTTACATACGGCACAGCATTACGATGGCTACACCGTACAGTATATGTCGGCCAACCATCCGGTAGAGACCGCCATTTATAAAATCCGTGTTGGAAAAGCGTCCATCGTATTTTGTCCGGATAACGAATTGAATGCACGGATCGATGATCCCAGCGAAAAAGAGGATCCCTTCCTGAAACAGTTTGATGAATTTGTTAGGGATGCCGATGTACTGATTCACGACGCACAATACAATCTCGAGGAGTACAAAACCAAGAAAAACTGGGGACATTCAGCCTGGGAGCTTGTCGTTGAGCGTGCCGTAAAAAACAATATCAAGCATCTGATGCTGATCCATTTCGACCCGGACTCTGATGATAATGAGCTCGAAAAGGTGTCGGAAAAACTGCAGGAAAAAATCTCCGGAACCGGAATACATGCTGAACTGGCAAGGGAAGGAGACTCCATCCGACTGCCAACGTGATGCAGCCGGATTCTCCGTGACAGGTCGTCTACCTGAAATAATAGCGGATGCCGACTCCGCCGTTACCGGACAGGCCGGTAGCAGGCATCAGTTCAAGAATCGGGACAATTTCGAAAAAAACTTCAAGCGGCTCATGCTCAAAATGGTAAGCGATGCCGAGCGGGAAACGAATCCCCACTTTGTCCTGATTATCA
>SLLW01000116.1 GCA_007133875.1 Balneolales bacterium
GTACTATTTTCCGCGGCGACTGGATCCGGAGGGTTTGTCATCATCCGAGTCACCGGAATCTTTCGATTCGGTTCCTTTGGCAATCGATTCCCGCATATCGGTATCGGACATCACATTTTTCATATTGTAGTAGTCCATAACACCCAGTTTGCCACTGCGGAATGCCTCGGCGATCGCTTTCGGTACTTCGGCCTCAGCCTCAACCACACGAGCCTGCATCTCTTCGATTTTCGCACGGTTTTCCTGCTCAACGGCAACAGCCATTGCGCGGCGCTCTTCTGCCCGGGCACGGGCTACCTTGAGGTCGGCGCTGGCCTGATCGGTCTGCAGTTTCGCACCAATGTTCTCGCCAACATCTACATCGGCAATATCAATAGAGAGTATATCAAATGCGGTACCACTGTCGAGGCCCTTGTCGAGTACCGTTTTGGTAATCTGATCGGGATTTTCAAGTACCGCTTTGTGATCGGTGGAGGAACCGACGGTCGAGACGATTCCCTCACCCACCCGGGCAAGGACGGTCTCTTCGGTGGCACCACCCACGAGGCGGTCGAGGTTGGCACGAACCGTCACCCGCGCGGTCGCTTTCACCTGGATACCATCCTTGGCAAGGGCGGTAATTACCGGCGTGTTGATCACTTTCGGATTTACCGAAATCTGGACCGCTTCAAATACATCGCGCCCTGCCAGATCAATCGCCGCCGCCCGTTCAAATCCGAGCTTAATATTGGCTTTATCCGCTGAAATAAGTGCGTTCACCACCCGCTGTACGTTCCCTCCGGCAAGATAATGCGCTTCAAGCTTGCCGATTTCGACATTTTCAAGGCCGGCTTTGGTTGCGGTAATGGCTGCCTTGACAATCGGTCCGGGGGGCACCTTCCGAAGGCGCATAGCTACCAGATCACGGAAAATTCCTATACGCACTCCGGAAAAGAGTGCCGTGATCCAGAGTCCGATCGGAACAAAATAGAAGAATACAAAAAGCAGGAGTATAATACCTGCTGTGGTTGCCAATGCAAAATAGGCGTCCATAGATCTGACTGATTAGTAGGTTTGAGAAATGGGCCCCGGCTCTGCTTTAAAACGGCATTATTCCCCGGGATTGTGAAATATCTTTATCTATTGGAATATAAAGAGGTGCGGACTGGATACCAATATTGTTTACCAATCTTCTACCCGTGAAACCACCACTTGTCCGGCCGCTGTTGAGACCACCTTAACCCTGCTTCCTTTGTCGATATAATCACCATCGGACACAACATCCACCCGGCGATTACCGATTTTTGCTGTGCCTGATATCCGCAATGTGGTGAGAGCGATTCCCTCCTGGCCCAGAAGATCATCCCTGCTGTCATATGACGTATACCCGGAGGCTTTGTCGGTGGATTTGGTAAGAATCAGCTTGCTAAAAAACGGGGTCTTCATCACATACCGCATTGTGGATGCGATGAAAGCGATCGCAAGCAACAGGGTCAGTACGACTGTCCAGAGCTCCGTGCGCATATCATTCAATTGCGGAAAATTGAAACCGACATTACCGACCAGCGATGCAAAGAGGCCAAAGAGAAGCAGCACCGCTCCGGTAAATCCCGCAATACCAAAACCGGGCAGTACAAATATCTCCACAATAATCAATCCTACCCCGAGCAGCACAATGAAAATCTCCCAGAATTGCGCAAGTCCCATGATGTAGAGTGGAAGGAAAAACAGCAGCGCACCGATACCGGCAACCGCCCCGGCAAACCCGACTCCCGGCGATTGCAATTCGAAATAGAGTCCCCCAAGCATCATCAACATAAGGAGACTCTGGAGCACCGGCGAGGCGAAAAAACGGATTACCGACTCTTCCCACCGCTCTTCGACGTTAAACAGATCGGCCATTTCCCAACCCATCTCTTCGGCCACTTCGCGCAGTGAACGGACGGTTGCCGAGGAGATATCAAGTTCCAGTGCTTCGGAAGCGCTGAGTGTAAGTAGTTCTCCCTCGCCGATCACATCCTCGATAACAATTCGCTCATCCACCATCGCTTCGGCAATTCGCGGGTTGTACCCTTTGGCCTCGGCGGTGGAGCGCATCAGGCCACGCATGTAACTCTGCATTTTCTCATCGGCTTTCTCGCCGGTTCCATCCACTACGGTCGCCGCACCGATAGACCCACCGGGAACCATAAAAATGTGATCTCCGGCAAAGGAGATAAGTGCTCCGGCCGATGCGGCATTGGCGTCAACTAATGTGACAATGGGGATATCAGAGGCCAGCATCCGTTTTCGGATTTTGTCGGCCGCATCTACCAGACCGCCAAATGTATCCATGTGCAAGATAACTCCAATAGCTTGTGCATCACTTTCCGCAGCGGATATCCCCCGGTCGATATACATATTCAGCCCGTTATCAATAAGCCCCTCGACACGAATCACATACACCTTTTCATTGGCTGATGCCGTCTGGAACAGCGCCGGAGCCAGTGCCATCAACAGCACCGGAAGCAGAGCCCAAAAAAAGGATAACCGATTTCTCATAATAATTGTCTGTCAAAGTGAAACATGTGCATTTCCGGGTAGTGTAACCCGACTCCCCTTGAGGTGTGACCTCCGCAAACCGGAAATCGACTTCTGAATATCTCATGGTTGTAATGTACAAAAAAACCGCATATTACGTGTGTGGGTTTTTCGCCTTTTTATGACGATTTTGTTCTGATCTGAAACAGAAATTACGGTTTTTACGTAGTGGCTCCTGTGTGTTATTTCCAGGTCTGTATATCAGACCCGCTTACAAGTTATGTGCAAATTTACATGGATCATTATATACCATCCTTCATTATTATCGCTTTTTGTATCCTCGTCGGGGTTTCAGAAGCCCGGTCGACGGGTGGAGATACCCCTCACCGACCCGATATGAACGATTCCGTGGAGGAGGTGCAACGACGGGCTTCACTGAACGGCTTTCTCCGGGATGCGGAAACCGGGGAGTCCCTGCTGGGAGCCAACGTCATGCTGATGGATACCGATCGTGGCGGCACCACCAATCACTCCGGGTATTTTGTCATAAACAACATACCAGCCGATTCCTATACGGTACGGTTTTCGTATCTGGGATACGCCAGTGAGTTTGTAGAGATTACCCTGGAAGAGGGCGAAAGCAAACGTCTTGATATATCGCTGACCCCTTCCGATTTTATGATGGATGAACTGGTGGTGGTTTCGGAGCGGGAACGGGAAGAGCGGCAGAATATCGGAACCGCTTCGGTTTCAACGGAGATGATCACAAGTATGCCGGCGGTGCTGCAGGCTGATGTTTTCCGTTCGGTACAGACGCTGCCCGGTGTCAAAGCGGCATCCGATTTCTCAAGCGGCCTCTATATTCGCGGCGGCGGACCCGATCAGACTCTCATTCTGCTGGATCGCACCACCGTCTACAACCCCTCACATTTTTTCGGTTTCTTCTCCACGTTTAATCCCGACGCCATCAAGGATGTCCAGCTCTACAAGGGAGCCTATCCGGCCGTATATGGCGGACGCCTCGGCTCGGTACTCGACATCTATAACAAAGACGGAAACCGGAATACCACTCGCGGCACCCTGAGTCTCGGCATGCTCTCATCACGCGGTATGATCGAAGGCCCCTATCCCGGTGGCTCTTACATGCTGGCTGTGCGCAGGTCCACCCTCGAACCCCTGCTGGCTGCTATCCGCAGATCGGTCGACAATGTTCCCGATGCATTTTATTTCTACGATATCAACGCTAAAATCAACTACGATCAATGGAGCAACAATCAGTTGAGCATCGCCGCCTA
>SLLW01000162.1 GCA_007133875.1 Balneolales bacterium
AGTTGGTTTCCACCTCTTTAAAAGGGATCAGTTTGGTGATATCATCATATTTCATGGAAATACCAGCCATCATTCCAAGCCAGAATGCCGCATTAGCCACTTCATCAATAACCGTGGGTCCGGAAGGTAGTACACGGTTTTCTATCCGCAGATGGGGTTTCCCGTCGGTTATGCCGTAACATGGCCTGTTCCACCGGTAAATGGTACCGTTAAACAATTGCAGCGCATCCAATTTTGGAATGCGGCCCAATTCAAGGGCTTCAAACGGATTTTCAATGTCATCAACAGCAAAAAGTACCCGAAACCGGGCGATATCTTCCTGGAAAATTTCCATTACCGACTTTTCGACCCAATCAGACCCAAACTGGACACGAGGTTTTCGTTCGTTGACAAAATCCTCGGCTTTCCGATTGTCGATTGACTGTTGAAATACCGCAATTCGGGTTTCATGCAGCAGTTGTTTTCCAAAAAGGAACGGTGAATTGGCAGCAGCACCCAGTACCGGAGCGGTAACCAACTGTGCAATATTGTAAAGCCGGGCGAAATCCTCCTGAGAAACCTGAAAGTGAATCTGAAAACTGGTGTTGCAGGACTCCATCATCACCGAATCGTGCTTGACATAGAGCTCGTCAGCTCCTTTGATGTTCAGCTCATGTTTGGCGCCGCGCACCCGTGTGAGGGCATCGTTAAGCATGTGGTAACGGGGCAGCGGTGTCAGGTTATCCAGTCCAAGATCCGACTTTTTTATGGTAGTCAGTGAGCCGGTCAATAGAATTTCACCTTCATGGCGTTCCGCTGCTTCCCTGGCTTTTTTGACACACAGTTTGAGTTCGTGTTCAAGTTCATTCAGGCAACGGTCACGGAACATTATCGGATCCAGATTGAACTCCAGGTTAAACCGTGCCAGTTCATGGGTAAAATGCGGATCGTCAATGTCCTCAAGCACCTGGGTATTGATGGGGTGTGGCCGGCTGGCGCGGTCGATCAAAAAAAGTTCCTGCTCGGCGCCTATCCGGATCACATTCCGCTCAAACATGTCGTCGGCAAGCATCTGCTCCATTGCTTTCATATCCCGGATCAGATACTTGGTGAAAGTACGTAGCTTTTCAGGCTGCTGTGCTGCTGTTGAGTTATCCATGGATCCAGATAAAAAAGGCGAATTGTTAATAAACCATGACAGCGTGTTCAGAAACTACATGTTTTGATGCTCCTCACCGGGTCCTTCATCCATTTTCGGATTGATGCTGAGCACGGCGGTTTTAACCAGTCGTAATACATTGGCGGCGGTACTGCCAAGCCTCAGATAGTCGAGTCCGCTGTGCCCAAGTGTTGACATCACGACGAGATTGTATTTCTTCTGGTCAGTCAGGCGGACGATAGCTTCATGCACCGACGAATTTACCGGCAGGACTTCAGCTGTGATGTTTGAGCGAATATCCGGAAGATAATCATCCACCCAGCTGTTCAGCCGTTCCTGGACAACGGCAACCTGATTTTCAAATGCTGTAATTTTTTTGAATTGCTGCATGTTGATCAGATGGACCAGATGTACGCCGGCATTGGTTTTTTTGACCAGTGACCGGGCATAATCGAAAGCCTGCAGGGAGTGGTCGGAGAAGTCTGTGGTCAGCAGAATATCGTTGAGTGGCTTAATCTTTGATTCCTTTTCCACAAGCAGCACAGGTGCTTTGCTGAACCGGACCACACGTTCGGTCACCGATCCCAAAAAAAGTCGCGAGAACCCCGATCGGCCGTGGGTGGTCATAATGACCATATCGACATCTTCCGACTCTTCCATGATAACTTTCCAGGGTTTGCCTTTGGCAACAATTACGGGCTCCAGGCGCTCATCCTTTACATGTTCCAGGGCTTTCGCTTCCAGTTCCTTTTCAAGATCCGCAATATGCCGGGGCGGCTTTGGGGGGGTCGGGAAGCTGCCACTCTCTTTTTCTGGTTGATAAACATAGAGGGGGATGATGGTTCCATCAAGAATGTCAGCCATGTAATCGGCGTCTGCGAAAGCGGTCAGACTTAATTCGGAAAGGTCGGTGGGGACTAAAATTCGGGGGTTTTCCATAAGAAGATCATATCTTAAATTATTCATAAGGGATATGGGAATTCGTCAGAAGCACCTTGCTGCCCATTTGCTGCTATTGGCTATAAATACGATCTGTAACTTTCTTGGTCAAACGGTTTTTGAATATCGTTGACTTTTTTCGCTGGCAGAGAAGTAGGCGTCAAAACAGGTTGCGATATTTCTGAGAAACATACGTCCGGTTTTGGTAACCCGGAATCCTCCTGCCGTCCACGCAACCAGGCCGTCCGAAACCATCTCTTCCAGTTGAGTGAGGGCGTTTTCGAAATAGGTTTCGGCATCGATTCCCCACTTTTCTCCGATGGATGCAAAATCAAGTTCCAGGTCACACATCAGCCGGACAATGGTGTTTCGACGAATGAGATCATCCCGGCTTAGGAGATATTCGCGGGTGTACGGGAGTTCATTAGCATCAATCCGCTCATAATAGGCGTCCAGGTCCTTGACCGATTGCAGGTAACCGTTTCCAATCTGTGAGATGGATGACATCCCAAAACCGTATATATCCGTATCGGCACGTGTGCTGTATCCCTGGAAATTTCGCTGAAGGGTGCCATTTTCCCGGGCAACCGAAAGTTCGTCACCGGTTTTGGCAAAATGGTCCATGCCTATAAAGGTATACCCGGATCCGGTCAGGTTTTCGATCATCATCTCCAGCATGGCGAATTTCTCGTGGGCATCCGGCATCGGATACCGGTCGAGCAGTTTCTGGGACGGCATCATCCATGGGACATGGGCATAATGGAATATGGCAAACCGGTCAGGATCCAGTGTCTTTACCGACGCAAGTGTTGACTCGAAACTCTGCCTGGACTGGAGGGGGAGTCCGTAAATCAGGTCAATATTAATATGCCGGATTCCGGCATTGCGAAACCACCGGACCACCGTTTCATTGACCGACATCGGCTGAATCCGGTTAATGGCCTCTTGAACATCATCGCGTATATCCTGCACTCCAATGGAGACCCGGTTGCAACCGATTTCGGCAAGTGCTGCAACATGGTCTTCGGTAAGGCGCCGGGGATCCACTTCTACAGCGAATTCCATGGAATCATCAAAATGGAACAGTGATTTTAGGCGGGTTCCCACTTCCCGAAGTTCATCAGGTGTGAGGTATGTCGGGGTGCCTCCACCAAAATGGAGTTGTACCACATAGCTGTCCGGATGCAGTTTTTCACGCATGGAAGCCATTTCCGCAAATAGCCGATCCAGGTAGATCCGGCTTTGCCCGGGTTCACGGGTGATCACTTTGGTGCAGCCGCAATACCAGCAAAGCGAGGCACAAAAAGGAATATGGATATATATGGAAAGCGGCCGCGGCGAGGTATTATTGTCAGCTATATGCTGCAGTTGCCGGGAAGGGTCCGTGATCTCCCGGAAATGGAGTGCCGACGGGTAGGAGGTGTATCTTGGCGCCTGACGGCTGTATTTGGTGACTAATTCCCGGTTTGTGATCATAAATAAAAGGCTTGTGGTCCGGACCGTGGCGAGTTCTGAAGCTTTATAACGTGAGATGATCAGGTAGTATTGAGTTGCGAAATACCTGGTGGTGATTGATGACAAAATACGAGGAATTTGCGTAAAGGGCAGTACAACAGTACATCCGGAGAGATGATGATAAAAATGCTGTTCATTTTACGCACACAGCAGGGATAGACGAATTTCAGAGTTCGGACGTTAGGTTTGGTACGATATATGA
>SLLW01000364.1 GCA_007133875.1 Balneolales bacterium
ATGGAAGATGAGACAACGATTGCGGTTGGGGGCGTTGTCCGGCTGGCAAACGGTTGTACGTATAAACACCGCATGGTGGATAAAGTCCTGTTACCCAAAACGTTTTTAGGCCGTATCCAGGCAGTTGAATATCTGAGAGCGTTCCTCTTCGGACGTGTGGGATGGGATTATCTGAATGCCCTTCTGGTTATTTCCGGGGCATTCGGGGTATTTGACCGAAAAGCATTGATCAATGCGGGTGGATACCTGCACGATACGGTGGGTGAGGATATGGAACTGGTTGTGCGGATGCATAAATATCACCGCGATAACAACATTCCCTACCGTATCCGGTTCATTTCCGAACCGGTGTGCTGGACCGAGGTTCCTGAAGATTTTAAAACGCTGGCCGGGCAACGAAATCGCTGGCATCGGGGACTGGCGGATTCGCTATACCGGCACCGGGATATGATGTTTCGCCCCTCCTATGGAAAAGTCGGTTCTTTTGCCATGCCCTTTTTCCTTTTTGGAGAGCTGCTGGCACCGGTGATAGAGCTGTCAGGATTCATCTTAGTGGTTTTTTCCTGGTGGTTCGGTGCGGTTAACATCTGGTTTGCCATCCTGTTTATGCTATTTGCGGTCGTACTGGGAATGGTGCTGTCCGTAAGTGCCGTGTTGCTTGAAGAAATGACGACAAAACGCTACGACAGGCCGTTGGATGTCATTATACTGGCATTATATGCACTTCTTGAGAATCTGGGTTACCGTCAGATTCACGCCTGGTGGCGCCTCAGGGGGTTATTTGATTTCATCAGGGGAAATAAAGAATGGGGTGTAATGCTCAGAAAGGGTGTCGGCAAATGAGCCCCGTCCCGAAATGATTTTATAATAATCAGGTACGCAATCAGTTACCGGGTGTATACAGTCATGAACAGGCGTTGCAGGACTTTTTACGGAGAAGGGTGTAGCAGTCATACACGATACCTGAGTTGTAGTACATACTACCTGCCGCCAGTATCACATATGGCACCGGTTTCAGGATGTATAAACAGAACAGAACATAAATACAATTACTTATGAAATTTGTGAAGGCATTTTCCCTATTTATATTTATCACTTTGATGAGCGCAACTATTCTTATTCAGGATGCAAAAAGTCAGCCTCATGACGGAAGACTCGGACTGGGGGTCGTTATTGGTGAGCCTTCGGGTATAACCGGTAAATACTGGTTGAACCAACGGGCCGCATTTGCCGGTGCAACAGCCTGGAGTTTTCGCGGCAACACGACTATTCATATGCACCTTGATTATGCAAGACACAATTTTGAGGCAATTACGGTCAACAAGGGGTCATTGGCCTTCTTTTACGGATTGGGTGGCCGGATCCTTATTGGTGATACGGATCGGATCGGTGTCCGGATTCCCTTCGGACTGTCATACAATTTTGAAAACGATCCCCTGGAAATATTTCTGGAACTTGCACCGATTCTGGATCTGACTCCCGGGACGGAGTTCACCGGTAACAGCGGCCTGGGATTGCGTTACTACTTCTAATTTTTATTGCTTCCCTTCCCATATTTCCTGTCCTGTTTCGTCATTCAGGTCGATAACATACGGCAATCCCGTTCCGGATGATCCATGCAACTGGATCGGGCTGTTAAAAATATCAGAGGTGCTCATCCTGTGCTGTGGCAGGATTATCGCTATCAACGATGAATGTCCGGAATTGCAGCAGGATTCGCTCAGCCAAAGTAAATGCCGCCAGTTCGTCTCTCACCTGTATGGCTAATCCGGGATCATCGGTGATGATTCCGTGAACACCCATCTCGATAACATTCGCTATATCATGCGGTCGGTTAACGGTCCAGACATGGACTTCGATCCCCTGTTCCTTGGCACTTCGAACGAGAGACGGGGTTACGCTTTGGCGGGAAATCGCAATAAAATCGACCGGAAGCCGGCTGAGGTTGCCCAACGTTATAGCGGAGAGGTATCCGGTGGTGAGACCGGGGGCCAGCTCCTGCACCTGTCGCACCGCATCCAGATTCAATGACATCACCACTACTTCGTTCTCCATCTGGTGTTTCTTTATTTCCCGGATGACGACCTCGGCAAGTCGGGAATCAAACCCGTAATACTTCAGTTCGATCATCAGTCCAATTCGTCCGCGTGCACGTTCCAGAAACTCACCAAGTGTGGCGAGTCGCCGCTCGTCCGGCGGACTATCGCCGTCCGGGCGTTGAATAAGATCCTTCACTTCATCAAATCGGACATCGGCAATCTGACGAGGATCGCCTGCCACTCGCATCAGATCCGCATCGTGCAGAATCACCGGAACGCCATCGCGTGTCAGCTGCACATCGATTTCTGAATATTCGGCTCCGGAATCAATGGCCAGCTCAAGGGCTGCGAGGGTATTTTCCGGCTCCGGAGGCGGGCCTGCACGGTGAGCCGAAATCGTGACGGCCTGTGTATCGGGCAGCCGGTCGAGCATGACGGCACTTGCTGCCAGACTGATGCCAAATAAGATGATGGTGATTGCCGCAATCCGGACCGGCCTCAGCAGTAATTTCAACCTTGTTACCGTTTTTGTGGTCAACACCCGCAATCCCGGGCCATCGTGTAACCGGGTTTGAAAACCGGACTCCTCGTAGTAAAACTTTGTGAGTACGGTTGATACCAGGGAAAAACCAAGAAATGCAATGATAATATCAATAAGCAACGTAACGGAGAGAAAAAAACCGGTCACCAGGACGAATACCTGAAGTGAATCGAACATCGATTCAATCCGGATGAGGGTTTGGTATGTGATGACCAGGAGCGCCGCACTGACCAATGCCTGAAAAAGTATCCACAATCCGGCGGATGTTCCGAGCAGCCTGAGCAGCCGCCAGGTTTTTTTGCGGGATAACATCCAGGAGCGTTTGAGGGACGCAATGATTGTCCGGTTTCCGTACAGATAGGCAGGCAGTACGAGCAGGCTGCGGCCAACAATCCAGAGAACGAATACCGCCCAGATTATCACAAGAATTCCACCGGTTATCAGCATATAGTACCATTCCGGTGGTTTGATGATCAGGTAATAATTGATGTCGTATTCGCCGAGAAACAGGGTGAATACCAAAAGTAATAACGCAGCCAGGGGGATCAGCAACAACAGGACCGCCAGTACGGTGAACAGGCATAGTTTTACAAGGTGAGGTGATCTGGGTGCCATGTATAACACCGTGTTTCCCAGGGAATGTGTCCGGCCCTGCAGGTCGTTGCTGATGATCTGGAATAATCCGCCATAGTGTACCACAGACCCGGATATGGCCAGCGCACCGGCAAGTAGGATGTAGACGATGCCTGCCGGAGATAACGCCCATGATGCGAGGGCTTCGTTACCGACGACAAGCTGATCCCCGCGGAACAGCTGCAGGCCGAGCAGTGCCGAGGTCAGCGGGGAGACCAGAACAGCAAAAAATATCAATACCAGCAGAGACCACCAGGCCATGGGTTTCCAGAGGCGTAACACCCGGTGCCAGGCCGATCGTATGGATTCATCTATCAGGTTTGAAACGGACATGGTGTACGTATTCGGTATATGCAGTCAGCCGGGTATTGTCGGTAATCCAGCCAGTTCATGTTGCCTAAGGGTATCAGAAAGATTACAACCGGGCAAATACGAAATTCGAAAATATTGCGGAAATCGTAACAGAAACAGAAGCCGATTCGCACAGTTATAACTTCTGATTGTATGGTGTATTTGTTATTTTGTCGCGTTTTTCATCCGTTTTTCATCGAAGAATACGGGTGAAATACGAAATGCAGC
>SLLW01000316.1 GCA_007133875.1 Balneolales bacterium
AGTTGCTGGACGACCACGGGATCACTCATCCGCAGGAACACATAATGGCGGTACGCAGCTGGGGCACCATTACGTTTTTGCTGAGCCGCACACCCTTTACCGGATCCGAGCGCGAGGCGGCACGCAATTTCTCCGGCTCACTCAATTTTGATCCGCTTTTTCTGTCGGATATCCGCCCCGAAGAGCGTGAGCGGCATAACCGCACCGAAGACCGTTCTTTCTTCGAGCAAATTGACCAGCTGATCCTCGGTGATCCCGGGCCGCTGTTTGCAGAGTACCTGTTCGACATACGGCCGGCCACCGACGATCGTCCGTTTTTCTCACATTTTATGACCTGGCAAAGCATTCCCGAACTGCGTGAGATGTACGGCGACGATCAACTTCCCTATATGGAGCTTGGTTTCATCCTGGCCGGGGTTACACTGATCCAGATTGTGCTGGCATCTCTCATTCTGATACTGCTTCCGCTGTTCCGGGTGGGGTGGAAGGGGACCCGCCGCCGCTGGACGTTCCTCTATTTTTCAGGAATCGGTATCGGATTCATGTTCTTTGAGATGGTGTTGATTCAAAAACTGGTGCTCTACCTGGGCCAGCCGGTTTATGCCACCGCAGCCGTTCTCGCAGCACTGCTTCTGTTCTCGGGGATCGGCAGCTTCTACTCATCCCGCCTTGATACCGGCCGCCGAACGCTGCTCCGGACCGGGGGCATTATCGTCGCCCTGATTCTGCTCTATGCATTGCTGCTGATGCCGTTATTGCATCTGAGCATGTCCTGGCCATTGATAGCCAAAACGATCCATGTTGCGGTTCTGCTGGCTCCGCCGGCGTTTTTTATGGGGATGATGTTCCCGTTCGGACTCCGGCTGCTGTCGGGCAGCAATGAAACACAGATCCCCTGGGCCTGCGGTATTGACAGCTGTCTCTCCGTCTCAGCCACAGCCCTTGCCACCCTGATCGCATTGGGGTCGGGCTTTACCCTCGTCATGGGAATTGCGGCTGCAGCTTACGGGGTAACAACCCTTGCATCATTGCGGATGGGCGAGGGGAAATGACGGGAAAATCGATTCCGGAAAACCCCTATATTGTGCCTCACTGTATGGGTGTTTGTATACGGATTTGATTTCAGTACTGAAACAGATTTTGGATCATGGAGCCACTGGCCGCCATAGCTTTACTGGTTGTAAGCCTGATCATCGGAGTGGTGATGCAGCACATTTCCGTTTTTCCGGATAACACCCATGTTGTGCTGAACCAGTATCTGATATACATCGCACTGCCTGCACTTGCGATGATTCATGTTCCGACCATCCAAATCGACAAGGCGCTGCTTTTTCCGGTGGCTACCGCCTGGATCGTTTTTTTGTTCGCGGTATGGATCATCCGGTTGCTGGCCGGATGGATGCGCTGGAGCCGTCAGACAGCAGGATGTCTTATTCTGACTGCCGGTCTGGGCAACACCGCGTTTGTCGGATTCCCCGTAGTGGAAGCGCTATATGGAGCGCAAGGGCTTCAGGTGGCCCTGATGGTGGACCAACCCGGTACGTTCGTTGTTACGGTCACGCTGGGAGTGATTACCGCCACGCTTTACTCCACGGGCCGGTCCAGGAAACGGGACATTTTCAAGCAGGTGGTGACGTTCCCGCCGTTCATCATCTTTGTGTTCGCAATCGCTTTGAATCTTCTGGATATTCAGGTAACCGGTGCAACACTTGGTGTGCTGGAGCAATTTGCCGCCACACTGACCCCCATCGCACTGATCTCCGTCGGGCTCCAGCTGAAATTTGCCTCGGCCGGATCACAATTCCATCCTTTGTTCCTGGGACTGATCTACAAATTGGTTCTCGCCCCGTTTGTCATTTTTGTACTCTATGCACTGCTCTTCGGAGCAGAGGGACTGACTCTGGATGTCAGCATTATTATGGCGGCCATGCCTCCGATGATCACCGGCTCCATTCTCGCGACAACCTATGGCCTCAATCCGAGATTGGCCTCACTTATGGTCGGCATCGGTGTACCTGCATCAGCGGTTACCATCACATTGTGGTACTTTTTTATGATATGGTTCGGGTAATCAACCACAGCTTGATGACGGTAACATAAAGCAACCCTTTCCAGAAAAAGGATCCGGTCCGTTAATCGGCCAGAGCCTTGATGATGGCCCTGCAGAAAGCAGGCAGGTCATTGGGGTTCCGGCTGCTGATCTGATGCCGGTCCACGACCACTTCCTTGTCGACCCATTCGGCTCCGGCGTTGATCAGGTCGTCTTTGATACCCGGAGTTGATGTACAGCGAAATCCGTTCATCACTTTGGCAGAGATGGGGATCCAACCGGCATGACAAATATGGGCCAGCGGCTTCTCTTCTTCATGAAACTCGAGTGTGAGTTTCAGCACGTGGGGATCACGGCGCAGTTTGTCAGGGGCAAAACCGCCGGGAAGAACCAGTGCGTCAAAATCACTGGATGCCATGTCGAGAATGGCGGCATCGGAACGGCAGGGATACCCATGTTTCCCGTTGTAAACGACTCCTTCCTCGGGCCCGGCAACGACGACTTCGGCCCCCTCCTCGATCAGGCGAAGTTTGGGGTACCAGAGTTCCAGGTCCTCATAAACATGGTCGACAAACATCAAAATACGTTTTCCGGTGAGTGTGCTCATAGTTCTTCGGATTAGGGTGTCGGGATTGTCACCTGTTCAGGATGCTCTTTCTTAAAGCAACACTTAAACCAGTGCTCTCATTCGAAAGGTACACAATATTTTCCGGCTTTCTTCAGGTCATTCATCAGCAAACACCTTTGAGAGAAATATGATGTGATCGCCTAGATCTGCCCCGATCAGTTCGGCTCCCTTATTAATGTCATCCCGGCTGACATTGGCGGCAAATCGTTTGTCTTTCATTTTTTTGGTGACGGATTTGGCTTTCATGCCGGAGAAACCGTTCGGGCGCATCAGTGCCACCGCGTGCATGAATCCGCTGATCTCGTCGCAGGCAAAGAGATACCGCTCGATTTCCGTCTCCGGTTCCGCGCCGGTTCGCTCGGGAGCATGGGCGCGAATCGCTCCAATTACCTCATTGGGCAGGTCTGTCTCCGGAAACAGATGCTCCAAGGCATAATTGGGATGTTCGTCGGGTTTTTTTTCCCAGTCCAGGTCGTGTAACAGTCCCGCCAGCCACCAGTTGTGGGTCGTTTCGTCGTCCTTTCCCAGATGCCTTGCATATGCTTCCATGGCTGAGGCGACCATTCGGCAGTGATGCTGCAGGTTATCGCTTGGGATCCATTCTTTGAGTAGTGCTTCCGCTTCGTTTCGGGTCATGGGATTTATTCCTGTAAATTGTTTCAGGTCAAACCATTTCGACAGGATTGCCGCTTTTTTTGTAGTTTAAAGAATTCCGGTCAGACTAACAATATCAATGTATTGATATAATTATATGCGTAGTGTATCTTGCCGGTCAGAGCTGGCTGGCAATGGGGTATTAAGCCAAATGCTCAGCAACCTCGTAACTACCCTATTATGGATCCTGATATTCTGATTGTATTGGCTATCACGGGGGTGACCATCATCATGCTGGTCACCGAAGTGGTCCGTATCGATGTTACTGCGATTCTTGCGATGCTTGCACTCAGCTGGACCGGTATCCTTACTACCAGTGAGGCACTTTCCGGCTTCTCCAGCAATGCTGTTGTGGCAATGATTGCTGTCATGATTTTGGGGGAGGGTATAGCACGAACCGGGATGATGTCCCGGTTTACCAAAGTGGTACTTC
>SLLW01000249.1 GCA_007133875.1 Balneolales bacterium
CCACCCGAACGAATGTCTTCAAAGGGTATAGATAAGGAAATCTGATGACATTTTCAGACAAAAAAAACCCCGCCACCGGTCAGGGTGACGAGGTTTTTGAATCGAGGTCTCTGTCTTATATCCCCGGAACATTAATCCATGTTATCCGGGTTAATCAGCTTTTTTGAAATTCCTTTTGCAATGGCTTCGGATCTGGAGTGCACCTGAAGTTTTTGATAGATATTCCGGATGTGATAACGAACCCCATCCACCGACAGGAAAATTTCCTTACCAATGGTGCTGTATGAACATCCGGTGGCCAGCTTTTCAAGTATCTGCAACTCACGGTCCGACAGCTCCTCATCACCGGGCCCGTGATGAAACGTTTGTATCACTTTCCGGGCGATGTTAGGTGTAATAGGAGAACCACCGCGATATGCATCCCGGATGGCATCCACCAGCTCGTCGGGATTCACTTTCTTCATGAGGTATCCCATGGCACCGGCTTTCAGAGCATCAAAAATATGCTGATCATCATCAAAGATGGTCGCCATAATCATGATGATATCGGGATGATGTTTCCGGATATACCTAACGCCTTCGATGCCGCTCATGCCCGGCAGGCCGATATCCATGATCATCAGATCGATCCGGTCCATCTTATCCGAGGCAAAAGCCTCTTCGCAGGAACCGAAACTGCCGACAATATTCAGATCATCTTCCAGGCTGATGAACGTTTCCCAGCCATCACGCATGTATCGGTTATCTTCAATAATTCCAATGTTAATCACAACACGCAGTTCGTCAAATATTTGGGTTCCGGACAGGTTGCTGTCCGTTGTCGTTTCACAGGTATCGGTATGTCTGTTATACGGAAAGTGCAAGATACGGAATTATGAGTTTGTAACAGGTTCGATTCGCCTGGCTGCCGTAGTAATGGCTGACGATCACTGCTACAATGTATCACTTGCATGATGGGCATGCACCGCATGATCATGTAGTTTTTTACCGGAGTCCGGGACCGTCACCGGTACGGTTCCGGTAGTGGCACTTCTACCGGTGCTGTTTGCCATGGATCCGCTTAAATTTTCACGGCTATCTTCCATCGGGTTCCCATACCCGGATCGGTATCGAGCACAGCTTCGCCTTTGATAAGCTCGGTCCGCCGGCGGATATTTCGCAACCCGTTGCCTCCGGTATCCGCATTCTGATCCATTCCATTTCCGTTATCCTGAACTATCATGGTGAGCCTGCCCCCAGAATGTCTGATTACAACATGTACATGGGTCCCTTTTGAGTGCCGTACCGCATTAATGATCATCTCCTTGTATATCAGCCAGAGGTGCTGTCTCAGCCTCATATCCATTTTCCCGGGAATATCCTGGTCAATATTAAGGGTATAGGCGATTTTACTGCTCTCAAGCAGATCCGATGTATACCGGCGGCAGCGAGAGAGAAACGACTTCCAGTCATCGTGATCCGGGTTGATCGCCCAGACGATATCGGAGATTTTCTCCTTCGCCTCACCGGCACTTTCGGCAATCAACTGCACAAACCGGGTTTTGTCACCGGTTGTTTTCCGGCTCTCTATGGCTTTTGCAAAAAAGCTGATACTGCTGAGTGTGGCACTTATTTCATCGTGCAGATCACCGGCAATATCGTTTCGTATTCGCTGGACACGCAGTATCTGGTTCAGACGAATACTATAGGCGGTATAGAGAACGCCCCCCACCGTAAAAAGGTACAGCAAATATGCCCAAATCGTGCGGTACCACGGTGGTTTGATTTGAAGGTGAAAAGGAGCGGCGGAGCTGACGGTTCCGTACACATTCTCCGCTTCCACTAAGAACCGGTAGTATCCTTCCGGAATATTGGTATAATCCTTCCGGGTTTCCGACGACCAGACCGACCACGCTTCATCAAAGCCCTCAAGTTTAACCCGGTACTTCGTATACCCGGGGGCGTCATAGGTTGCGGCTGCATAGGTAAACCGCAACTCGTTATCCTGGTAATCAAGCACAACGGGATTGTCATTTCCTCCGGTCGCAATCAGCGAATCAGCCCTTACAAAAACTTCACAGATCGTCGTGTGGAAACCGGCACCCGAATCAAATTCGTGTTGCCCATCATATCGAACCAGGCCCCGCTCGGTGAGGTACCAGATACTTCCCTCCTCATCGGGGTAGATAGCATTGCTCTGCCGGTCATCGAGTCTGTTCAGAACCTGGTCGCCGGAATGGTAGTTGCCGTTGTTATCACGCATGGCCACTTGATAGCGTTGATCCGACCGGAACCATACATTACCGTAACGGTCCTCCTCAGCCCAAAACACCTGTTGCTCCGGGTCTGAAAAATCAGGTCCGTACCGCGTTTCCGCCTCCAGGGAGTTGTTGTCATGATTAAAGCGCTGAATCCCTTTACCCCAGGTTAAAAATGCGGGAGTGCCGTTCAGTTCGGTGACATACACCCGTCCATCCCCGGCCGGGTTATCCAGTTCATCCAGATATCGGGTGATGGTGTGTCCCTGGAATCCGTTCTCGTTGCGATCAACTTCTATTCGGATAAGGCCGTATGATTCGGTACCAATCCAGATATTGTTCCGGCTGTCGATTTGCAATGAGTTTGGCCTGTAAGAAAAATTATCAATTTTATAAAACACCTGTTTTTCATTGTTCTCCAGCGAGACAAACGATACCGCGGCTTCTTCAACAGCTACAAGTAGTTCATCTTCGAACGGAGCCACAACATCGGCAAACCGATTTGAGGTCATCTGATCAAAACCGTCACCGGTATACCGATACAGAGCCCCCGTGCAAACGACATAGAGATCATCCCGGTAATCCAAAAATTTTCCGCATGAGGTTTTACCATCATAGAGGTGTGCATATCCGTCATCATCCAACCGGTATACCCCTGCCGTAGAAGAGAGAAAGACAACATCATCGAATATGGTCATCCATCGGACATACTCTGATATGCCATTCCGGTCATCAAAGCGCCGGAACGGCAAGCGGATTTCCACACGGGATATACCGTTAACGGTTGCCACCCAAAGTGCTCCGGAATGGTCTTCAAATAGCCCATATACCGTATTATTGATCAATCCGGTTGATTCATCGATGATACGAATTAATTCACCGTTTGCAGTCATTTGAACAATGCCGCCGTTTCGGGTAGCAATGGCCATGGTATTGTCAGATAACAGGTGCACTTCATGGATATAGTTTTCCCGCAAATAATCATCAGCAGCAGTTTGCATTGGTGTCAGAGAATCGTCTTCGAAATAAAAACACTCGAAAAACGAACAAAAAATATTGTTATCATTGGCATTCAAGTATCCTTGAAGTGTCTCCTCAATAAACAAATTACCAGGCTCCCAAGGGTGCAGTTCATCGGCCCCCAAACGTTTAATACCGTGATTCGACTCTCGTACGTAGAAATCATCTCCCATGGTGAATACTGTTGTGAACCGGGTGTCGGTGTAGTAGGTCGTCAGGTCGGTACCATCGTATCGGAATAGAATATTACTGGTGTGGAAAACCACATCATTTCCGGAGACCTCGATTTCCCAGACATTGTCCACCTGAACGGTATCCGGGATATGGGATCGCAGGGAGCGGTACGCCACCGGGGCAAGTGTTTCATCCACATTTCCATTCCCCGGCAGGTTTTCATTGCCCCGATCGAAATCCTTTTTTTGGGGTATCGTCAGATATCCGATTTCACCGATCCCACCCACGTAAACCCGTCCATCGAAATCATTGGCAATACTCAGAATCCGTGCA
>SLLW01000190.1 GCA_007133875.1 Balneolales bacterium
GTATGTCATCGTGGTTTTGTGAGATTTCTACTTCCACGGTCACCAGGCGGCTTGTTTCTTCTGCCGAGGGGAAGATCCGCCGGATGGATCCGTCGAAACTGTTACCTGAAAAGGCATCAATCCGTACCGAAACCGGATCGCCCTGGTCAAGCCGGACGACATCCCGTTCGGCTACACCCACCCTGGCCACCAGAATGGAGTTATCCGCAAGCTGAAACAATCGTTCGTTGGAAGCGACCGCATCACCAGCCTCAACAAATTTTCGGGTGATTACCCCATTTTTATTGGCCCGGATTTCACCCAGTTTCACCCGGGTCTGCCACAGATCCACTTCACTTTCGGCCACCTGCATTTCGGTCCGCGCTTCTTCATAAGCAGCGGCCGATTCGGCTTCGCGTTCGCGCAATTCACGAACCCGCTCATACCGTGCCCGGGCATACGCCATCCGGGCTTCAGCTCTGCGCAATTCGGCCGATTCTTCCTCGACGTCCATCCGTGCCAGAACCTCTCCGTCCTGTACGATATCCCCTTCCTGCACATACAAATCATGAATCAGGCCGCTCATACGGGAAGCAATATGGTTGACGGTCAGCGGCTCAACCCGGGACGAGACATTGATGGACCGGGAGAGGTCAATCGGTGCCAGTTCATAGCCGGCTACGGCCGTAGCACGCTCATGCTGCCCGGTACCTTCTGCCTGCTCACCAGAACATGAGGTAACGGTAAGAATAAAACATAAACTCCAAAATAAAGACCAGATACGCACTAAACCGGTAAATTTAATGGTCAATGATTATGTTTGCTAAACGCCATGAACGTCTGCATCGTGCCATATTTCATGTAAAAAGTTGTGATATACTCCTACATAAAATGGCGAATCCATAGGATTTTCTATAAGATTTTGATATTATAGCAGGTTGTACCCATATATTATTCATGCTTCTGAAACCGCCATCTGTTGGTCTGTGTTTTAATGGCATACAAATCGGGTACAATCGAAATAAAATTAATAATTTAAGAATTAACTAATATTTATTGAATTATGGCTGAATATCGTGTTGGTGTACTTGGTGCTACAGGAGCAGTAGGGCAAAAATTTATTCATTTGTTACGGAACCACCCCTGGTTCAAAGTTACCGCTTTGGGAGCCTCGGAACGAAGTGCCGGCAAGACCTATCGGGATGCTGCAAACTGGGTGGAATCAACCGAAATGCCGGAGGATATTGCCAAATTGACCGTAACGACATGTGACCCGGCCAGGATGGATGTCGACTTCGTTTTTTCCGGAATGGATTCGGCGGTTGCCACCGATATCGAACGATCCTTTGCGGAAGCTGGAATACCGGTCATTTCCAACGCCCGGAATTACCGCCAGCACGAAACCGTGCCCTTGATGGTTGCCGAGGTGAATCCCGATCATGCCGAATTGATCAAATCACAGAGTTTTGATCCGAACGGACGTGGTTTCATTGTTACAAACCCGAACTGTGTATGTATCCCTTTGGTATTGGCTCTTAAACCCATCGTAGATGCATACGGTGTTGATGAAGTCATTCTCACGTCGATGCAGGCCGTTTCGGGAGCCGGTTACCCCGGTGTCCCCAGCCTTGATATCCTTGGCAATATCCTGCCCTATATTAGCGGAGAAGAGGAAAAAATCGGATTGGAACCACTCAAACTTCTGGGCAAACTGGAAAACGGCAAAGTGAAATTTGCCGAGATCCCAATCCAGGCAACATCGGTACGGGTACCTGTCATTGACGGACACCTGCTTTCCGTTACTGCCCGCCTGTCCAAGAAACCGGGTGATATCGAAGAGGTCAAAAATGTAGTCCGGAACTGGAAAAACCCGATTGCCGATCTCAATCTTCCCACCGGTCCGGATAAGCCGGTACGCCTGTATGATGATTTCCGTTATCCGCAACCGCGCCACCAATCACTGGCCGAAAACGGCATGCAGGTGGGAATGGGCCGACTGAGAGCATCCAATATCATGGATATCGCTTTCACCGCACTGGGTCATAATACCATACGCGGAGCAGCCGGATGTTCCATCCTCAATGCCGAACTGCTTCACGCAAAAGGTTATTTCCACTCGTGATACTTCCAGACCCCGGGATAATAATGTGATATCCCGGGGTCGGTTTATATAAAAATCCGGTGCCCAAACCGGTGCGTCCATCGTAATAAAACGATCCGTATAACGTTAAAAAAGCGCTTTTTTTCTTGCATTAAGAAAAATATATTTTTACTATACAGGCGACAGTCAGATACAACTTTAAACAAAAGAGTTGCTTGTTCTTATTTGTGATGATTCTGTAAGGAAGTGTTTCCACGATTATCTGTATAACCGAGCAGATTAACACCAACCAATCTATTCATTGGGGAGTCGTGAAGGCGCGTTTCTACAGTCCTATGGGGTTACGGGGTGACCACCTCGTGACCCTATTTATTTCTCTTAAAATGCTCTGGCAAACCGGCCGGGAGATCCATCGGACAGGGTACCATCCGGGTCCATATCCGGAATCCGCACGGTTTGGTACTTATCTCATTGTTGCTTTCTCCCTGTTTGTCATACTAACGCTGTTACCCGGAACAAGCTACCCGAGTCCGCCCCTCTTTTTTCCCGACTTCACACTACCGTTGACCGAAGAACTTTGGCAGGGGGATCTGACGTCATTTCGTACAGAAACAACCGGAGTTTCCGGAACACTGCGGCTTGATGCCCCCTCCGATCAGGGTTCCGCTTCGATCGCAACACAGAACCGTTTTGAGCCGGTTCAGTGGGAATGGTCGCTTCGCCAGGATTTCGCCCCTTCCAACAGTAACCGGGCTTTTGTTTTTTTGAATGCAAATGATCCGGAACTCGATAATCATGCCACCGGCCTGGCACTCCGGACCGGCGAGAATGGCACTCCCAAACATTTCCGTCTCATGACGATTAAATCAGGAGATGCCTCCGGAGAATTGATGATCAGCGATATTACCATTTCAGATGATCAATGGTACCGGATACGGCTCATCCGGACACCAGATGATGAAATTCACATGTATATTGCGGAAGGGCGGGACGCCACGCCATTGCTCCAATCCGGGTACGTATCTCCCGAAGATTATCAGATAACAACTGACGGTTTTTTTGGTTTTCGAACCCATTTCACCGCTACACGAAGCGACCGGTTTTTCTTTGGTGATGTGATGTTGTCCGGCGCGCTGCCAGATCCTGCCGTCAGCCGGGTTGATGTGATTACGGATACAGGTGTAACCGATGACGTCTCCGGAATTGCAATGGGAATAACCTTCAATGTTCCTCCCGACTCTTCCGCCCTGTCAACCGAATTTTTCCGGCTCGATGACGGTACCGTTCCAGATGATATCCATTGTCCCCACATCCAGGAATGTACCCTGCTGTTCAACAATGTGATTGAGCCGGGCAGGCATGTACTCCGGATTTCTCCATACCGTACCATCTACAATCAGCAATCCGGGGAAGAGGAACATACCTTTTTTATTGCAGATGAAGCCGGACCCGGAGATCTGGTAATCAATGAATTCATGTACAGGCCTCCCGGAGATATGCCGGCCTATGTCGAGTTGTACAATCACTCAAACAAACTGATTAACCTGCAAAACTGGCGACTCCAGCGAAGGATTCTGGCTTCTGAGCCTGAGCGATTCATAACCGATACCGACTACTTTATTGAACCCGGGAAGTATGTGGTATTGACATCCGACGGTGCCTCGCTTGCCGGGAAAATGAA
>SLLW01000410.1 GCA_007133875.1 Balneolales bacterium
CTGCCCTTTTTTGCAGCTATGGTGTTTTCTTTAATTGTGGTGACCTGGTTTGAAGAGCTGAGCCTGTTCCTTCCCGGGTTATTTGGTTTCTAACGCTAAAACTTAGAAGGAATAACCAGATGAACAAATAACTACGGTCCGGCTGTATCAGGCGCTTACCTTCCGTAAACCGCATCGCGAAACGATTTGTGCAAACCGATCTCGTCATAAGGCATCAATTGGACAAACAGTACGGCCGTAAGCTTGTTCTTTGGGTCCACCCAAAACAGCGTACTTGCGGCGCCGTCCCAGAAAAACTCCCCGACCTCCCCATAATTATCATCCGGTGATTCCTGAGGTCCGACACGTACCGCGAAATTGATGCCGAAACCGACATTTCCTTTTGTGGGCAACCAGGAACGGTCGGTGACCGAATCCGGAAGCTGGTCAGTTGCCATCAGCCGGACCGTTTCCGGTTCCAGAATGCGCGTTTCACCAAATTTTCCGCCATTAACCAGCATCTGTGCAAAACGGCTGTAATCATCCAGCGTTGATACCAGTCCGTACCCGCCGGGTTTGAGCGGCCATCTGTGACCGTTCAGATAGAGCGCATCTTCGTCGGGTTGTTGTGTAAGCGTTCCGTCGTTAGTGTCACGAATATACATGCCTGAAAAACGTATGCGATCATCCTCCGGCAGGTAATATGAGGTCTCATGCATACCCAAAGGTGCCAAAATGTGTTCATCCAAATAGTCAGCGAACGGTTTTCCCGACAAACGTTCTACGAGCAGTGCCTGCACATCCACGGAGATACCGTATACCCATCGTTCACCGGGATGGTATTCGAGGGGAACTGAAGCCAGTTGTTCAGCCATATCGGTCAGTGTATTCTCCATATTCATGGGTTCGGCATCCATAAACATACGGCCTGCTTCGGTTTCGGGTGAGTTCGGGGCGAATCCGGCGGTGTGACGAGTGAGGTCACGAATGGTCATTTCGCGTCGTGGCTCTTCGAGTAACGGTTCCCCGGATGCATCTTCACCGGCATATACGGAAATCCCGGAAAATTCGGGCAGGTGTTTCGAAACCGGATCATCGAGATCGAATGTGCCTTTTTCGTAGAGTTGCATCAATGCGGTGCCGGTCACCGGTTTGGTCATGGAGTAGATTTGTACGATCGTTTTACGGTTCATCGGCATATCACGGCGACGATCCGCCATGCCGAAGGCGCCGAAATAGGCTTCATCGCCATCTTCATAAATCAGGGCCGAGATACCCGCAATATCGCCGGCATCTACAAATTGTTGCAGAGTGGAGTCGATACGTGCTATTGCCGTGTTGTCGATGACTTGGGCGGCTTCCGGGTTTGTGACCACGGTGTCCTGATCGGCGTCGGATCTGCCGCATGATGATATCACCAGAGCCATTGCCAGTATGGCAAAGAAAGAGCGGGTCGTTACTGAATAATGCATTTTTTATCTGTTTATGGGTTTCCCGTGATTAGACGGTATCACATTTGGCAGCGCTAAGCCGGAGTTGCAATATATTCTGATAATCTATTGAATTATACAATTTTTCGAATGCTTTTTTGTTTCAAACCGGATCAGCACCATCCGCCCATCTTCTCCGTCACCCTCCAGCTGGAGTGGAGCGTTGTCCACTGAGGAATATCCTTCCCGGTATTTACGAAAGATCGTACCGGCTTTATTAATGTACTTCTGATGCTCCTGATCGTCAGGGATCCGGATTTGGGCGATAACATAGCAGCTCATGTCACACAGGATTACCAGTGAGTAGTCAGGAAGTAAGATCTGGTTATGCATCGGCAGGGATTCCGGGCAGAATAACGCTGCGATCACTGGTGGGTAATGTTACAGTTTTTCATACGATACGCATTATGTATATCTTATATGGATAACACGAAACGATGTCAGACTTGAACGCAAGAGGCAAACACCCATTAACACACCCGGATCTATGACAGCAATCGATCGTTTTCAAAAAGCTATAGAAGCATTCGATAAAGCAAACGCCCGGGATCCCGAAAAAGAGGTTTCCAGCGGTGCAGGACGACCAAAAGAGCTGCTCTATGCCGAACGAATGAGTGAGTGGCTGGATAAGCTGGAACCGGATGCATCGGAAGCGCTTCGGCTGGCCGCCCGGTGTCAGCATCTGGAACGGTGGGTGATCCCGCGGGATGAGTACCCGATGGACAGGCCCGGCTATCTGAAATGGCGCAACGCGTTGAAAAAATATCATGCCGGGCGGGCAAGGGAGATCCTGAACGATGTCGGATATGATGAGGAAACCATCGGTCGGGTAGAGGACCTGGTGATGAAAAAGGGACTGAAAACCGATTCGGAAGCACAAACCCTTGAGGATGTCATCTGCCTGGTGTTTCTTAAGTACTATTTTGATGACTTTGCCGGGAAACATGAAGAGGAGAAGATCATCAGCATCCTTCAGAAAACCTGGCGTAAGATGTCACCCCGCGGGCAGGAGGCGGCGTTGAAGCTGGAGATGCCGGATTCGGCGAAGAGGCTGGTAGAGAAGGCGCTGGACACGCCGGAATGAGTGTCGTTTGTTTGTCCGGCGAATGGCCAGAGACGCAGGAGGCAATTTTGGGATTGTAGCGATATGCAAAAGAATGGAAAACTGATATTGATTGGCGCGGGGCCGGGCGATCCCGAACTGGTGACATACAAGGCGGTACGCAAACTGGCGGAAGCCGATGTCATCCTTTATGATGCCCTGGTTCATCCGGATTTGCTGAATCATGCCGGAGATGATGTCGAGAAAATTTTTGTCGGCAAACGTGCCAGGCAGCATCTGACCCGTCAGGAGATGATCAACCGGTTGATTGTGGACCGGATCGGAGAGGGGCAGTGTGTGGTCCGCCTCAAAGGCGGTGATCCGTTCATATTCGGACGCGGATACGAAGAGATCGCCCTGGTCAGGGATTCCGGTACCGAAATTGAAGTCGTGCCGGGCCTCTCCAGCAGCACCTCCCTGACCGCGCTTCAGCAGATCCCGCTCACCCTGAGGGACCTCAACGAAAGTTTCTGGGTAGTTACCGCTATCACCAGGGATGGTACGCTGTCGGGCGACCTACGGTTTGCCGCGCAATCCACCGCCACCATGGTCGTATTAATGGGTCTTCGGCGGCTTGACGAAATTGCCCAACTTGTCTGCCAATACCGGAGTCCCGAAACCCCGGTGGCTGTCATTGAGAACGGTTCACTTCCCGATGAGCGTGTTGTCCTGGGAACACTCACTGATATCGCTCAAAAAACGATAGAAGAAGCGTTACAGCCGCCGGCGCTGGTGGTCATTGGTGAGGTGGTAAGGTTTCATCCCCATTTTGAAGTATCGTAACAGAGCAGATCGTATAATACAGCCTGCGCCGGGGTGCAGCGTCACCGGATGCATAAACCATGCAAAACGTGGTTGGGGATGCCGGTCACATGTCACAAGCGGGATTCCACATCCTCCAGGGTGTGGGTATCCGACGGCGACAGATCCCCCCGTATGGCGACTATCACCGGCTGATGCAACACACAGCCGGCTTTGGTGCGGCGGTTTACCTTGACCGTGTCAAACGAAACTTCCACAACGATCCCGGGTTTGAGCGAAAGCGTCGGCCCGAACCGTTCAACCGTGAGCTCTTTGATCTGCCCGGCAACATACGCCTGCTCATGTTCGGCAATATCAGCGGCTGATCTTCCGATCGGGACGAACATCTCCTCAAAACGATCATCACCATCCACGCGGATACCGA
>SLLW01000348.1 GCA_007133875.1 Balneolales bacterium
CGGTTGCCGGGTATGATGCGCGTTTCGTAGTTGGAGTAGCTCGCTCCGTGTCCCGGGGCATCATTGGTCCGCCACTCCGAATCGGGATCAAAATCGAACTGCTCACCGGTAAAGTGGATATCGTACCGGTCAGGCACCCCCGCATCCAGAAAATTGGCAAAACCTTTAAATCCGGACTCGTCTACCACAGCCGGACCGGATACCCGTTCGAACCCATTGACAATAAGTATAGAACGGCGCACATCCTCATGTACCATCATCGCCAGCGTCTCTGAAGGAAAGCTCTTTCCACCATCGTTGGCCGCTACCACCTTAAACTGGTACATCACGCCGGGATCCAGCCCCGTGAACCGGAACTCCGGACTCGAAGTAACGCGTCCGCTGTCAAACGGCTCATTACCACGTTTTTTATAGACAATATAACGATCCGGCTCCGCGGTTGGCTCCAGGGTATCGGACACGGGACTCCATCGCAGCATCACCCCGTTATCTTCCACGGGCAGCAGTCGGAAATGGCTGACCGGCAACGGCTGCACAATATAGTCCAGCTGGTACCGGTCTGCGAGAAACCGGAGCATCGCCTTGTAAATAGCCCGGCTGACATCGAACCGGAATCGCGGGTCGTTCGCGTATTGCATATCCAGAAAGTTCTGATGCGAGAGGAGTTCCAGCAGGACCGCGGGCACATTGGGACGGGTTGCTTCGCTGTACCTTCGGTTCATCAGATGCCGTCGGTTCCAGGCCGGATCCCAGGTGCGTCTCAGCTCATCTACAATTCCGGTCTGCATGATGTCGGCAAAATCGCGGTTGGCGAGCCGGGAGATTTTGTCCGGAAAGTCCACCTGCAAGTCAATATCCTCGATACTGTAGATCATCAGCGTCCCAACGACGGTATCGTTCCGGGTGATACCGGCATCGGTGTGAAAAGCCAGAGAGAGATCGATCGGAATTCCAAGTCCGGGTGATTCCCGGTCTTTGTCCGGCCCGAACGGGGCACCTCTCAGATAATTGACCCATTCGCCGCGGCCTTGAAAATCGTCCACGGCATCGGATTCGCCCTGACTCAGGTTGTAGACCAGCGAATCCGGCATTCCGGCATACTGGAGATAGTATCGTGCGGCCTCCAGATAGCGGGCCCGCCCACTTGTTTGTCCGTTCCGGGCAATGTTCCCCATCCCACCCCCAAAACGGACGGCATCGGCGGTAATGACCGACGGTTTGCGGCTCCCGCTTGTAAGCTCGACACGTGCGGAGTTGGGGTCCATTCCTTCCTCAAATTCAAAATGACCCAGGTAAATCCAGGTTCCACCCCCAATTTTCTGGTTGATGGTGAAATCCGTTCGGCCGCCGCGATGATAGACCGAATATTGTGCATCATCGGCTGATGCTGCCACCGAGACATATGAGATGTAGACGGCATATTCACCGGCTTCCGGAAAGTCAGGTATCCAGTGGATGGACGCCCCCTCTGTTTCACTGCTCTCCGAGGTCTCCCGATAGCGATACGTGCCCTGCCGGAACGGATTCTCCCCGCTCTCATAGGGAGGTGATCCGATGGCAAATCCCGGTTCACCAGTTTCCCAGGCACCTTCCAGATCCACCCGGCTATCATACGATGCGTTGTCAAAATCCACGATCACCTCATTGGTTTGCAGGTCACGCTCGCGTGGAGTCCAGACGTGCGCCCCTGCGTTCTCAAGCATCGGAATGAGATATGGAATCGTGAATGCCATGGGCAGCAAGTCTTCAACCGTCTGAAAAAGACGCGGACGCTGCCACTCCCATCGATCTTTCTGCTGGTTGAAATGCCAGCCATGGCTGTGCCAAAGTGCAATTTGACGCCCTTCCATCCCTCTTCCCGGAATGACCATCCGATCGTGACGCTGCACAACCGGACGTGGCCGCATCTCATCGACGTAAGGCATTCTCAAAAAATCGTACGCATCTGAAGTGAGGCGATAAAAATTTGGTATCAGATTGTTAATCGGCTCGCCCAGGGCATAAATAGTCACCTCATAATCCCGATACTCGCCGGGAAGTTTATCAGCAAGCAACGCATAAATAGCCGAAGCAGCCTCCGGCCGCATTGGGATATAGGAGAACCGGTCATTCATGTATATACCAATATCCATCTCATGGTCGTCGATGATAACCCGGTCGACAGAAACTCCGCCAGGAAGTTCCACCGGCAAATTCGTCTCATACATGTGTGCGACCATCTGCGCGGCAGCATCCCGGACAGCGACCGGGCGCGGGTCAACAGGCTCCGGCTCGGGAGGTGTTACCGGTTCGGGGGTACGGCAAGCCTGAAAGGCCAACAACAGCAGGAGGGCTAAAAAAAGTTGGTTCCGGTTAAAAAAGGCACTCATCACAATATATACCACTAAAAAATGACAAAACGGGTTTCGAAATGACTAGTATCATCAACCTACAAATATTTTCAACAGCAGTTGGAAAGAAATTACCGTTCCATTAGCTCTTTTACCGCTTCTTCCATCTGATCATATTCCATGTACCCCGGAACATAAAACCGGATATAACCGTCCGCGTCAAAAATGTAGGTTGTTGGAATAACACTGAGCGGCCCATACAGTTCCTGTACGGTCCCATCATCCAGCGGAACCGGATAATTCACACCAAACTCTTGCGAGAAAGCTCTCACTGCCGCTTCTGCTCCGTTCTCATCAACAGACACCCCGATTACCTGAAGCCCGGCATCACCAAACGTATCCTGGAGCCGGATCAGCGCCGGTACCTCATCACGACATGGCGGACACCAGGTTGCCCAGATATTCAATACGACAACGTTTCCCCGGAACTCATGCAGAGTAACCGTTTCACTTTCGATTCCAGGCAATTCAAAATCAGGCCCTTTGTATTCCCGTGTAGCTGGATATACCTCCGCCGGCCGCCAGGATATCGTATCGGACCGGGTCCCGGTATCCGTCGCGGCATTCATGGTATGATCGGTTACAGCCGTTTCTTCTAAATCTGATGCCATCCCCAAGGATACCACCATTGCTGATTTCATTATAAAGACGGCACAAAAAGCCGATAAGATTAGCAAACGCATCAGAATCCTCCTATTTTTTGTGACGTTCATGATCCGGGTCATAATCGCGCTGTAGCAAAGGTACACGTATCGTAATTTCAGTGCTGGCCCGCTTCACTTATAATACAAATCCCGATCCATTTTCGGAATGCTTATTGCCCGCAATATCACACGTATCATCGATGGAAAAACCATCTGGTCAGGGCTCTCTTTAAAACTCAAAGAAGGTGAGCGGGTCGCCCTTCGCGGGCCGTCCGGTTCCGGCAAAACATTACTGATGCGTGCCCTGGTCGGTCTGGATGCTGTAGACGAGGGGGAGATTCGCTATCTTGACCGTCCGATCACCGAATGGCACCTGCCCGAATACCGGCGACATGTTCGGTATATTCCCCAGGACGCGGCATTTGTTTCCGGATCCGTCCGGGACTCGATCAACCTGTTCTTCTCCTTCCGGGCTAATAAGGATCTCGAACCCGATCCCGGGCAACTGCTTGCCATTATGAGAACACTGCAGCTGCCGGAAACCTTTCTTGACAAAACCGCAGAGCGGCTCTCAGGCGGTGAAAAACAGATTGTTGCTCTGGTCCGCTCGCTGCTACTCAAACCGTCTGTTCTGCTGCTGGATGAACCCACCTCCAATCTGGACGAGGAGATGGTATCCCGTATGGAGCACCTGATCGATCTCTGGGTCCAGGAAGACAAG
>SLLW01000360.1 GCA_007133875.1 Balneolales bacterium
CAGAACCCGGGATATGGTCGAAATCGAGTAGCCGGTTTCCCTGGCAATGTCTTTAAGTGTAACTTTCATCAGTTGATGATATCCGGTGGAAAAATTGAGAAAATATTTGCGTATCAACACTAATAATAATAAAAACAAATGAAACTACAAACCTATAAAAGTTTCATTTATTAAAAAAATAGTCAGGATGTGAATTAACTGTAAGGCCATGAAAAATATTATCATTCAAATGATTGATATCATTTTTTGTGGTTTCGTTCGAATATTTGCTTTTTTGCATTTTGCCACAAAAGCAACAATTATGCATAAAGGAGCCATATAATTGTCGCTATAGTGGTTGTGGTAGGAAGCAATGAAAGAAAAAAATTGATTGATTATTGCATTCATTTGTGTTAATATCTCACTAAATAAAGGAATGTTTGCAGTTGTAATTTGCAGATATGAGGTTAAAATGTTCCTATTTAACCGGTGAGACAAATTCAACCCGGCAACACGTTTGTACAAATATTTCTTGGGGTAAGTGGTGAAAATGGACTTCTTAAATATATTTACTACACACTTTCCGGGATATACTCTTCGATTCACTTGTATTTACAGCGTGTATGAAGAGATCCCTCGTACAAGACCCGTTCCAAATTAATGGATGACCAGGTAATAGAGATAGATCTATGGAGTGGGAACCGGACCTCCCACAGGAGGGATTATGAGCGGGATGTTTTGTTGTCGGCATTACGAGTTACCAGGCAAGAGTTTGGCGATTGGAAGCTGATTGAACATACCCGTGATTATCCCGGAGACTTGGAGGCAGAGACCTTTAGAAAATATGGCCATGATTTGTTCGTCACCACAGCAGGAAATAAAAAACTGTCTGATGAACGTAAGATCGTGGTTTACCAACCTATACAGAACGATTTATTAGGGTATCGTGTCCTCATCATCCGGGAGGAGGATAAAGCCCGGTTTGCCCGAATAAACAGGGAGGAAGTACTTAAAACACAAAAAGTGGGAATTCCTGATTCCTGGGCCGATGCCGAACTATTACGGTATAATGGATTCAGGGTCGTCGAGCGTGGTTCCTTCGATGATATGTTTGCTCGGCTAATAAACCATGAATTCGACTTCACCACACTTGGCATCAATGAGATAGACAGGGTATTTGCAGAACGGGCAGACGAGGTGAAACATGTTGTCACGGTCAATCACCTGCTGATTTATTACCCTTTGCCACTCTTGTTTTATGTTAATCCCGATCTGCCGGAGCTGGCCAAAAGGATTGAGAAGGGAATAAAGAAGATATCAGAAAATAACACAATGAGCAGATTGTTTTTCAATCACAACCGGGATATTCTGAAAAACATGGATCTGAACAGACGTAATATTGTCAGGTTAAAAAATCCGAATCTGCCCCGGGAAATAGGCGAATATGAATCGGAAATGAAGAATTGAAATTCTGAATGGACCGGGTATATCACCCGGGAAAAAAGAGACGGGACAAACACTTTGCCTGGCCATGGTACTTTTTATCTCCGGCCGGTCTTGTGTTAATACACCGGCAGCCCACCTTCCCGGAAAAGAGTATCCAGCAGGGTAATTACCACAAAAATCGTCAGAAAGAGAATGGAAAGCAGGAAGACGACGCTGTTGAACTTGCTGTCCCAGTAAAGGTTCATGAAGAACATGGCTACTGCTGTCGCTTTAACCACCGCAATTGTTATAGCTACAATCACATTAAAGGGCTCGGGGATATTGATCCAGGTGACCGCCACGGTCAGAAAAGTCAATACCAGTAATGCTCCGGCAACGGAGAGGAGGGTCGGAAGGGTTGAAATGTGATGACTCATAATTTCCGGTCAGATTCTGAAAAGTTATAAAGTGTCGTGGCGAGTGGTTACGGGGTTTCGATGCGGTACTTATCGGTTAATCAATCAGGTACAGCAACGGGAAGAGGAAGATCCAGATGATATCCACAAGGTGCCAGAAGAGTCCGGTATTCTCCACCGGTGTATAATAGCCACTGTGGACCAGGCCCTTTTTGGCTTTGATAATCATCCATCCGATCAAAACCATACCAATTACAACGTGGATGCCGTGCAAACCGGTCATCATATAGTAGATACTGAAAAAGTTTGCAGCCATTTCGTGTTCAAGTCCATCATAGGTATAGGATTCACCGGGATAAATGCCTTTCCCGAACTTGTCCATATACTCGAAGTATTTGATCACCATGAAGGTACCAGCCAGCAGGATCGTCGCAGCCATGTAGTTGATGGCGGCTTTGATCTTGTCCAGTTGTACAGCACGGATGGCAAGGGCAATTGTGAGGCTGCTGGCGATCAGTACAACGGTATTGGTGGCTCCCAGGGCGACGTCGAGCTCTTGTGCTGCCTCATAGAAAAGATCGGGGTGCCATGCTCTGTAGATGATATATGCAACAAAGAGGCCGCCAAACATCAGCACCTCGGTTACCAGAAATATCCACATCCCCATTTTGGAAGACTCAAACTGCTGGTCTTCGTCAACAAAGTGGTGTTGTAAATGCGATTTTTTCTCAGTCGCTACACTCTGATTCGCCATGCTTTTTTGAATTGGTATGATTTTCTGTTTTATGGTTTCAGCAGCCTGTATCCCTATGACGGATTATGCAGGGTCTTTATCAATTTCAATGACATCAGGAGATTCCGACTCCTCGGCGACGCCCATTCGGAACTCTTTCATCGGCTTGTGGTGATCGTACGGACCGTGCAGAATGACCGGTGTATATTCAAAATTGTGATGAGTCGGCGGCGATGAGGTCATCCACTCCAGTGAACGCGCTTTCCACGGGTTGGACGGCGCTTTGGGGCCCTTGAACAGTGACCAGAGCAGGTAGACCGCCATCATCACAAATCCGACACCAAGCAGGTAGGATCCGATAGTGGAGAACTGGTGGAGCCCCTGAAACTGATCCACATAGTTGAAATAGCGTCTGGGCATCCCCTGGCTTCCCATGATAAATTGCGGGAGGAAGGTCATGTTGAAGGAGAGGAAAATCACTCCACAGGTAATACGTCCCCAGAATTCATTGTACATTTTTCCCGTCATTTTCGGCCACCAGTGGTGGAGGCCACCGAGCATGGCTATCACCGTTCCGCCCATCATCACATAATGAAAGTGTGCGACAATGTAGTACGTATCATGCAGGTGAACATTGATGGAAAGTGCACCGATCATGATGCCGGTCAGGCCGCCGATGGTGAACAGAAACAGAAATGCCAGAGCATACAGCATCGGGGTTTTCAGGTCAATCGACCCTTTGTACATGGTGGCCACCCAGTTGAAAATCTTGATACCGGTTGGTACCCCCACGAAGAAGGTCAGAAACGAAAAGACCACAGAGGAGAGCTCGGACTGACCGGATACGAACATGTGATGTCCCCAGACCAGGAATCCGATGAAAGCAATGGCCAGACTCGACAGGGCGATAGCCCAGTACCCAAAGATGGTCTTGCGGGAGTAGGTGGATATCAATTCTGAAATGATTCCGAATGCCGGGACAATCATGATGTATACGGCAGGGTGGGAGTAGAACCAGAAGAAGTGCTGGAAGAGAACCGGGTCGCCGCCCAGGGAGGGGTCGAAGATTCCGATTCCCAGGATTCGCTCCATGGCAAGGAGCAGTACGGTGATAGCCAGGATGGGCGTTGCAAGAATCTGAATGACTGCGGTGGCATAGAGTGACCAGAGAAACAACGGCATTTTACTCCAGGAGAGTCCGGGGCTTCGCAGTTTGTGCAGGGTGACAATGAAGTTAAGGCCGGTCAGGATCGATGAAAATCCGAGTATGAACACCGCCAGGGTCATTGAGACCACCGATGTGCCTGTCTGGGTGCTGTACGGGGTATAGAAAGTCCATCCGGTATCAACAGCACCGGTGATGATGGAATAGAGCGCAAAAAGTGCCCCGAATATGTAAATCCACCAGCTGGCGAGGTTGAGCCGTGGGAAGGCGACATCTTTGGCCCCGATCATCATCGGAAGGAAGAAATTACCCAGAGCAGCCGGTATTGACGGGATAATGAACAGAAAGATCATGATCGCCCCGTGAAGGGTGAAGATCTGATTGTAGGTATCCGCATCTACAATACTCTGTGCTGGTGTCAGCAGCTCGGTTCGGAGCAGCAGGGCAAGCATCCCGCCGACAAAGAAAAAGAGAATTACGGAGCCCAGATAGAGCAGGCCTATCCTTTTGTGATCAACGGTAAAGAGCCACGACAGGATGCCTTTTTCGTGATTCAGATACGTGTGCCCGGGATTCTCGTCAATGGGAAATTCACGTATTCTGAGGGTTTTCTGTGAGCTATCGGCCATAAGTCAATTAATCTTGCAGTTCTTTGATAAATGCGATCAGTCCGTCAATTTGCCGTTCGTTCAGACGGCCCGAATAGGATGGCATGTTGGCCGGGTATCCGGCAGTTACTTCGGCCTGGGGATCGATGAGAGAGCGGCGAATGTAATCTTCATCGGCCACGACAACAGATCCGTCTACCAGCTCCCGGTCCGAGCCGAACAGGTTTAGAAGCGAAGGTCCGACGCGGTCTGTTCCGTCCAGTGAGTGACAGGCGTTACACCCGGCACTTGTAAAGGTCTGTTCACCAACATCAGCAAGTGGCATGTCTTCGTCGACTTCAAGGCCGGTTTCGAGCCACTCTTCAAAATCTTCGGCACTGAGAACGTGCACCGTGGCAAGCATTTCGGAGTGACCTGTTCCGCAGTATTCGGTGCAATACAGAATTGATTCCCCGGTTTCGGTTGCCTGAAACCAGGTCGTGGTATACCGGTTGGGCAAAACATCCATCTTGATTCGAAAATCGGGTATTGCGAGAGAATGGATGACATCTTCCGAAGACATGATAAATTTTACCGGCCGATCTACCGGTACATAAACCTCATTCATGGTGGATCCGCCACCTTCATATTGAAATTGCCAGAGCCAGGAAGCGGCCGAGACATGAATCTCATAGGCATTGGCAGGGGGTGAGGTGAGGGTCAGATATCCACGGAATCCCCAGCTGAATACAATCAGTATCAGAATAATCGGGATGACTGTCCAGGCTACTTCCAGTATACTGTTGTGGGTGATGACCGGAGTGACATCATCTTCCGACTTTCGCCGGTATTTGATCACAAATATCAATATCGTGATCATTATCCCCATGAAGAGAATAAAACCCGAAACGTTGATAAAGGTGAAAAGACTGTCCACATCGCTCGCTGTGGTTGAGCGCTGTGGAGGAAGCATGTATTCAATGATTCTGTTCATATGATCAGATGGATCGAATCGGTTCGTTTAGTTTTTTTGATTTCTTTTCGCGGTAAAAAAAGAAGCCGAGAAGTGTTCCCAGAATGACCAGGGTGAATACCCCGCCAATTTTCATGATGTTGACCGCTACCGGGACATAGGAACCCGAGGCGGAATCATATTGAAAACAGTAGAGGACAATCCGGTCTATTGTACTGCCTATTTTACCGTCGGCTGCGTCATAAAGGGCATTGCGCAGCATCATTTCCGGGTAATCAATTCCATGGAGATAGCGGGAAATCAGGCCTTCTTCCGAGAGAAAAATCAGGCTGGATCCATGCATGTACTCCTGGGTCTGTTCATTCCACTGGTAGTAAAACCCGACGTCATCACCCAGGCGTTTGACCTCCTCCTCACTGCCGGTCATAAAATGGAGTCCATCAGCCGCATCGGGATTTCCAAGCTGCTCCAGGTAGTTCTCCTTGTTGACGCGCGCCAGTTCGGGTGTTTCGGTCGGACTGATGCTTACTGCCAGAATATCAAACTCTTTGCCCGGCTGCCAGGAGAGGTCGCTGACACCGCGCATCAACCCCTGCAGGATCAGATTGCACAACATCGGGCACTCATAATAGACCATAGCCAGAATGAGTGGCCGGCCATTGTGCAGGTAGTCATCCAGGGTCACTTCATCACCATGTTCGTTGTAGAGTGTGATGTCGCCGCTGACATAGTCACCGAGTTTCTCGGTAACACCGACGTTTTCTAGCTCCTCAGGAGCAACATTCTGTTGTGCCATTGCCGGTGATGCAATTGATCCGGCCAACAACAGAGTAAGCAAAAGTAGTATGGAGGTGTTGGGTTTCAAGGCGATTCGTATCTGTCGGTTGCAATGAGGGTTATCGCACTGTCGATCGGGATCCGGTACCTCATATTCTCTTCGTCAATCAATTCCAGGGTATTTAGCTTTCGGTGTTCCTCTTCGCGTATTTGCTTCAGTTCGTGAGATTCACTGCTTATAGCAGATTGCTGCTGTGACAGGAACTGATTGTAGGTGTACATATTGTAAACACCAAAAAGCATGACGATTACAATGATGAGGCCGAGTACGATCCAGAAAGTCACATTACGTACATTGATGTTGTCGTAGGAAACACCATAGTCAATGGAGCGTTCCAGCTCGTTCCGGGAATCGTCGTACGTGTTTTTATTTGCCATGGCTTGACGTGAAAATTCTGGTTATTGAAACAAAAGGTTGATAAGATAAATTCCGTAACCCGGTGTTTTTATTCCAGTGCAACCGGGTGTAAGGTGGTTGACAGCACTGGTTTTACGGATTAGTGTTTGTTGAGTGATTCCGATAAAAGCGGATCGTTTTTGGGAATCATGCTATGTTTTCCAAACTGTCGGAAGAACAGTCCTGCCGATATACCGAAGAATGCAAGCAGCAGTGATATGTCGAGCCAGTGAACCGAAATAGCACCTTTGTGAAGTATCGGCATCACAATCCAGAACATTTCCGCAAATTGAAGCATGATGATCCAGATAGAAACGCCCATCATCAGCTTATAATTCGTCTTGGCTTTCCGGTTTAGCAACAGGAAAAACGGAATGGCAAAGCGGCCGATCAGAAACAGGTATGCCAGAAAGATCCAGCTGCCATCGAATCGATAGTAATACCACAATGTTTCTTCCGGAATGTTGGCATAGTAGATCAGAAGAAATTGACTGAATGCGATATAGGCGTAGAATACAGTGAAACCGAACAAAAAAGCACCAAGGTCGTGCATGTGCGCTTTTTTGATCGTGTTGGTGAGCAAACCCTTGCGGAACAGATAGAGTACCAGGAGAATTACCACCGCCAGAATGGTCTGGAAGCTCATGGCAAAATAGTAGACTCCAAACATGGTGGAGAACCAGTGGGAATCCATCGACATGAGCCAGTCAAACGAAGCGAATGATACGGTGAATGCAAAAACCAGCAGACCCGGGGCGCTTAAAATCCGCTGTTTTTTATCCAGAACCGCCACTTCGGTCTGCAGATCCATGGCGATCGAATTCTTGTAGAGCCGGTAGCCCAGATAACCCCAGACCGCAAAGTAGATCACATTCCGGATAATGAAAAACGGGGTATTGAGGTACGGAAGTTTATGCTGGGTCAGCTCATCGGTAGCGATCCGCTCGGGACGGGTCCATTCATAGAGGAACTCCATGCCGAACAGAATGGGGATAAAGAGCAGGCCAAGCCAGATTAACTGAAACGAAATGGTTTCCGGGATGCGCCGGATGACCACGCTCCAGCTTGACCGTGTGACATGCTGTACCATCACAAAAAAGAGTGCTCCAAGTACCAGGCTGGCGATGAACGCGAAACTGGTGAGGTAGGAGAAGAAGAACTGCTCGGTATTGACAACCAGGCCGATGAGGCTCAGAATGATTCCGATAATTCCGGCGGCAAAAAAGCCTGTTGCAATCCGGTTCTCCTCCGGGAAGGTCAGTCGGTCGGAAAGCGTGGTATGATGGTGATCCATGCTCATGTTTTACGCGTTTTAGAAAATCTGTTTTTCGTATGTGACAAGTGATACATTATCTCATTTCCAATAACGGTTCCGGGAAGTCTGCCGGCGGACCGTTGCATTGTTTATCACCGGGCAGTTTGTTCCGGGTCTATGTTCAACCGCTGCAGATCTTCCCGGCCGGCATCCTGGCTTAACTGCAATGCCCGTACATAGGCCACAATGGCCCAGCGATCCTCCGGTTTAACCTGATGGCGGTAGGAATTCATGGTATTGATTCCGTTATAAATGGCACTGTAGATCTCGCCATCCGGCATCTGCCGGGTGTTGTCGGAGAGCAGTGATGTGGCGATATATCCGTACTCCCCAACGGTTCCGTTTCCGTCACCGACACCGCCGTGACACGGTGTACAGAAGACATTATACTGGTCTTGTCCTCGCTGCAGAAATGATCGGGTAACATCGACCGGTATCGTCTCCACAAAACTGCCGTCAACGTTGATACCCTGGTAATAAACCGGATTATCCTGCAGGTTGCCGCGGGCGACGGTTCCTTCCACCGGCAAACGCATCGACCGGCCATCCTCGAAGAACGGGTTTTCCTGATACGCATTGAAGCGATCCTGCCAGTACATATTATGCTGCGTGTGAATGGGTGGCTTTTCGGATGGCTGTCCCCGGCACGATGCCAGCAGGGCGGCGAGTATCAGCAGCAGAAAAAGGTGTGATAGTGATATTTTCATAATGTAATGATCGTGAAAATCCGCAATTACGATTCGGGAATAATTTCTGTATGGGTTGCCCCGATCTCTTTCAGGAATTCGATGGTTTTCTTTTCGGCGAAAATCGGGTCTGTCGCCTGGATCGAGATGAAAAAGCTGTCGTCTGTGGCTTTGGCTATCCGGTCCGAGTTGAACAGCGGATTGTGCAGCCGGGGAAGCTTGTTCATTTTAAACAGGCCAAAAAACGTTCCGAATGCTGAAAGCAGGATGACAAGTGCGAATGTGACCGGTACAAATGCGGGGAAATTCAAATACGGTTTGCCGCTGATGTGGACCGGATAGGCGATATCCATCGACCATACCTGCAGGGCAACACCACCCATAAGTCCAATGAGCCCGTGCACCAGGACAATCCATCCCAGTTTGGAGGGTTTCAGCCCCATGGCATCATCCATCCCGTGAATCGGAAACGGGCTGTGCGTGTCAAATTGTTTGTACCCGGCCTTGTTCACCGCCGAAGCGGCATCCATCAGGTCAGCCGGATTGTCAAACTCGGCCAGTACGCCGTAAGGTTTATCCTTGGTACTCATATTGCTTATCTGGTTGACTTGGAGTTGCCATTTTGTGATCTGTAATACGCCGGATCGGCCTGCGGCATCACCCCTTTGACCTCCGAAATCGCCACCATCGGCAGGAAGCGCAGGAAGAGCAGGAATAAGGTGAAGAACAGTCCGAACGTACCGACATAGGTGAGGACATCAACATAGGTGGGGGAGAAGTAACCCCATGACGACGGCAGAAAATCCTGCGCAAGCGATGTGACCGTAATCACAAACCGCTCGAACCACATTCCGATATTGATGACAATCGACAGAGCGAAGGTCAGTGCGATATTCCGGCGGAATTTTTTCACCCAGAAGAATTGCGGTGCAACCACATTACAGGTCACCATAATCCAGTAGGCCCAGGCATAGGGGCCGAATGCCCGGTTAATGAAGGCAAATTTCTCGTATTCGACGCCGCCGTACCAGGCAATAAAAAACTCCATGGCATAGGCGAATCCGACCATATTCCCCGTCACAAGAATAATGATATTCATCTTCTCGATATGGTCGACCGTCATGATGTCTTCGAGCTTGTAGAGCTTGCGTGTGATGATCATCAGCGACAGCACCATGGCAAAACCTGAGAAAACGGCTCCGGCAACAAAGTATGGCGGGAAAATGGTGGTGTGCCAGCCCGGGATGATGGAGACGGCAAAATCGAAGGATACAATTGTGTGCACGGAAAGGACAAGGGGAGTGGCAAGCCCGGCCAGAATCATATAGGCTTTTTCGTAGTGCTGCCACTGCCGGTTGCCGCCCGTCCAGCCGAGAGCAAATGTTCCGTAGACCAGCCTGGAAATTTTGCCCTTAACCTTGTCGCGCATGGTGGCAAGGTCGGGAACGAGGCCGACATACCAGAACAGGGTTGATACGACCAGATAGGTGAATACCGCAAAAACATCCCACAACAGCGGACTGTTGAAGTTGGGCCAGAGTTGCATGGAGTTGGGCAGCGGAAAAATCCAGTAGATAGTCCAGAGACGTCCCACGTGAATCGCGGGGAACAAACCGGCACACATGACGGCAAAAATAGTCATCGCCTCTGCAAACCGGTTGATGGCGGTCCGCCAGCCCTGCCGGAAGAGAAAGAGAATGGCAGAAATCAGTGTTCCGGCGTGGCCGATACCGACCCACCATACAAAGTTGGTGATATCCCAGCCCCAACCGACCGGATTATTCAATCCCCAGACGCCGATGCCCTGGTAGACCAGCCATACGACCATTGCAAGCATTACGGCCAGCAGTACATTGGAAATTCCAAAGGCGATATACCACCACAGCGGGGTTCGTTCTTGTGGAATATCAGTGATCAGCTTGGTGATGCTGGCGAAATCGTGATCGCCTTTCACCAATCTGGTATCCGACTCAATAGCGGTATTCTGACTCATGTAGTAGGTACTTTTTTATTCTTCGAAATACGGTTTCTCGTCGTCAGGAGACTTCCAGGTTTGGATTACGGATTTTTGCAAGGTAGGATGTTCTCGGACGGATATTGAGTTCCTCGAGCATCATATAGTTGCGGTCTTTTCCTTTTTCGATGGAGACCGCGCTGTTATTGTCACTGATATCGCCAAAAGCGATGGCATTTGCGGGACATGCCTGCTGACAGGCCGTCTTTACCGTGCCGTCGGGCGGTTTGACCGAGTCACCGGTCTCATTTTTGGTTTCGATTTTTGCGCGGCTGATGCGTTGTACGCAATAGGTGCACTTCTCCATCACCCCGCGGAACCGTACGGTGACATCGGGATTCATCGCCATCTGAATTATCTCCGGGTCGTCTCCGGTGGTCAGATACTCCTTGGAGTAATTGAAAAAGTTGAAACGGCGCACTTTAAACGGACAGTTGTTGGCACAATAGCGGGTTCCGATACAACGGTTGTAGGTCATCTGGTTGAGGCCGTCATCGCTGTGTGTCGTGGCTGCAACGGGACAGACCTGTTCGCAAGGTGCATTATCGCAGTGCATACAAGGCACCGGTTGATGCATCACCTTTGGGTTTTCTGTCTCGTCTCCGCTGAAGTAGCGATCGGTGCGGATCCAGTGCATCTCGCGTCCGCGGCGAACCTCCCGCTTGCCGATGACCGGAATATTATTCTCGGCCTGGCAGGCGATGGTACAGACACCGCATCCGACACAAGAATTCAGGTCGATGGTCATGCCCCATTGCGGCTCATGGTCAGGGAACTGCTTGTCTGAAAACAGGGAGACAGGCTGCTCACGCTCACCCCCGAATTTGCCCGGAACATACACCGCGTCCTGGGCAAAGGTCGGATTCTCGCGGTAGTGATCCAGGTCGGCGTCCTGAACATGGGGCCGGCCCTCCAGGCTGTGATGATCCTGCGTGCTGGCAATTTCGTAGGTGCGCCCCACCGTGGTTACATCCACACTCCGGCGGAACAGACGGCTTTCGGTCGATCGCAGCGGATAGGTGTTGACACCAACCTGATCGGCTACCCTGCCGACCTGCTGCCGGCCATAACCGGTGTAAATCGTAATACTGTTATCGGCATGGCCCGGCAATACCCATGCGGCTATCTCGGCCTGCTCGCCGGTCTCTGTCTCAATGCGAATAACCTGCATTTTAGGATCGCCAAATGTGCGGGATGACGGAACCCCGATCCTGCCGGCGGTATTCGGAGAAAGCAGGGCAACATTATCCCATGTGATTTTCGTCATCGGATCCGGCAGCTCCTGCAGCCAGCCGTTATTGGCAAATCGGCCGTCGTGCAGCTTGGGGTCGGGCTTGATCACCAATTCAATCGCATCCGCTGGTTGCTCCACCGGCCGACCTGTAAATTCCGCAGCTTCGGTTGCAAGATTGGCGGAGAGCGCGACATCCGCAGCTTCAAATCGTGAGTCCTGCCGGATTCCGTCGTGAAGCATTCGGTTCCAGTTACTTTCAAAGGCATCCGGGAAAAAACCTTGCCAGGTTTCGCGGACCAGCTCATGGCCGGTCGCCTCCTCACCGGTAACAACAGCCTGCAAAAATTCCACTTCACTTTTCCCGCCGAACAGCGGCTGAATCATCGGCTGAATGACCGACGGAACTCCGGTCCAGGAGTAGCCATCCCCCCATGCCTCCAAAAAATGGGCACGGTTGACGTGCCAGGTGCTCACACGGGAGGTCTCATCATAATGGGGCGAAAGGTGGATACTGGTTGGAACCTGTGACAGGGCATTTTCAAAACCGAGATCGGCTGGTGCGGTATAAACGGGATTGGTTCCGATCATCACCACCGTGTCGATATTGCCGGCCGTCATGTCATTAACCAGTTCGGAGAGGGCCTGGTTCTGATCACCCTCGTCCAGATACGGTACTTCAAGATATTCGACAGTTTCTCCGGCATTGCCAAGGGCCAGATTGATGGCAGCGACCGTGGCATGGACCCCCTCATCATGCTCAGCACCAGCGGTGACAATACTGCTGCCCTGTTGGCGGATCAGCTCTTCGGCAAGGACACTCACCCAGCTGTGGCCGCTGAAATAGTTACTGATGCCGGCAAAGGCCTCCAGCCCGCCAATCCGTCCGGCGAGTTCGGATGCCAGTGCATAGGTAAAATGGGGGATTTCGGACGATTTGATGCGGAGACGATGATCGGCATTGGATCCGGTCAGCGTATAGTTGCTCTCTGCTATATAAAGCCGTGATGGTTCGTCGTCGGGTGATGACATACCGCGGCTTTTGGCAAAATCACCAATATAGCGGACGTTATTGTCGCTCTCCTGCATGAAGTCATCATCCAGGGATACGGTAACCCGCGCTTTGTCAAAGTGGTAGACCGGCCTGAGGCGCTGACCGAACGCTTTTGCGATGCCGTTGTACAGTGACTCGTCATGATATGGCTCGAACGTGACCCACCGGGCGTTCGGGAACCGGCCGGATGCCTGTTCTTTTAGGCGTGCGAGGGTGGGAGAGGAGTTGGCCTCGCTAATAAAAGCGATACTGCGTTCGGTATCGGAAAAATGGTCGTTGCAGAAAGCGACAAAATCCTCCCAACTGCTGTTCGATCCGTTCTGACGTACCTTGCGTGACCGGTCCTGGTCGTACAGGTCCAGGATAGCGGCCTGGTGGCGGCTGTTGGTGCGCCCGGCACTCTCCGGATGAAGCTCGTTTCCCTCAATTTTGGTGGGACGACCTTCATTTGTCTCCACCACGATGCCGGTCAGACTTCCGCGAAACGGGATCGCCGATGCGTAATAAAGCGGAACGCCGGGAACCATATGTTCCGGCTGATTGGTAAAAGGGAGGATTTTCTGAACGGGTTTTCGGCAGGATGCGAGTCCGGCCAGGGCGACCGATGCCCCCATGATCTGCAGAAAATTCCTGCGGGAGACACCGTCGTTCAGTTCGGTGGCATTTTCGGGGAATTCACGTTCGGCGTACTTTTTGTACTCTTCGTTTTGAGCCAACTCGTTGAGGCTTCGCCAATACGTTTGTTGTTGCTCTTTTGCCATATGTTAGGAAAGGTGTTGTCGGTCGTGCAGGGTGATTTATCGGTGACAGGCGTTACAGTAAACAGGTGCATCGATATTTCTTTTTTCGATGACCATCTGTGCAAATTCATAGTGATCGTCAGGTGGTTCCCAGGCCATGTTGGTGACCTCTTCCACCGGGCGCAGGTTGGGTGCCGGATCGTTGTGGCAGTCGAGGCACCATCCCATACTCATTGATTCGGTTTTCATAACAACCTCCATGCGATCCACCCGTCCGTGACAGGTGGCACATCCGATCCCTACATTGACATGAGCCGAGTGATTGAAGTATGCGTGGTCAGGAACATCGTGAACCCGAATCCATTCCATCGGGTCTCCGGTTTCCCAGCTGTCACGCAGGGGATCCAGCGCTTCGATATCCAATCCAACATACTCATGG
>SLLW01000390.1 GCA_007133875.1 Balneolales bacterium
CAGAACAACATCGAGTTTCTGGAGTTCTGGGTACAACCTGTGCTGCCTGATGGACGAACTCCGACAGGTATGGATGCCGAAGATTATGACGGGAAAATCTTTATTGATCTGGGGCTGGTATCCGAAGATGTTATCCCGAATAACCAGCTAAACACCGAGGATGGCCTTGCCCGTGCCGAAGAACGTGGAAACCTGGTACCGGATCAAAATATGCGATCCTATTACATCGGTTCCAACCCCCATTTGACCGGCCAGTTTACAACAGAGACACAGGAGCGGGAAGATGTCGGTCTGGATGGCGCCCACAGTACCGACGGCGAGTTTTCGGAACAGATACTCTTCTCCGATTGGCTAGAACGAATGGAGCAGCAGTATGCAAATGATCCTGAGAAACTGGAGGAGATTCTCAACGACCCGTCCAATGACCGTTATTACTATTTCAATGATCCCCTGATGTCCAACCGTCCACTGCATGAGCGATTTCACAGGATGTACGGTTTTCTTGAAGGCAACTCCCTGTCGCGTGGCGAGTCACGATCCATCACCAACCGCCCGGATACCGAAGGCCTGATCAATCCCGCCAGGGTCAACCGGGATGATTCATTCTACCAGTTCGAAATTCCCATGAACCCCGCCGATACCACCCGGATGCAAATCGGGCAGAATTACATTGTGGACAAGGTGGAGGGAGACAATCCAACAGACCGGTGGTATTTGGTCCGTCTGCCATTACGTGATGTTGCACGGGAAGTAGGAACGATTGAGGATCTTGAGCGTGTACAGCATATCCGGTTTTGGATGACCGGATATCGGGAGCCGCTCACCATGCGTTTTGCCACGTTTGAGTTGGTGGGCAACCAATGGCGTGAAATGGAAGAGCTTGCCATGGACGGTTTTTCGGGAACGGTTTTTGAAGTGGCGACCATTAACATCGAGGAAAATTCCAACCGTCAGCCGATACCATACCGGATCCCGAATGGGGCTATCCGTTCGGTCCAGCGCGGACAGCAGGAGCAAATCATGGCTAATGAGCAGTCTCTTTCCATGCGCGTGGAAGACCTGCGTTCCAGTGAGTACCGGATGATCCAGCGGCTCTATCCAAGCGAATTGAATCTGGTCAACTACTCCAATCTCCGGATGTTTGTGCATGGTGAGGGGTATGAACGGCGGACAGATGCAGAGGTGGTCATCCGAATGGGGAATGACCTGAATAACAACTACTATGAATATCGCCAGCCGGTTTCGCCGACGGATCCGAATTTCAACTTTACTCCACTCACACAGGATCCGGACGCTTCCATTTTGCAAGAAGAAACCGACCGGATCTGGATACCGGATTCCAACAGTGTCAATATTGTGCTTTCATCACTCAACGCCCTAAAACAGGCCCGCGACCTGGAAGGCGTTTCTTCGGATGATCTCTATGAACGAACCGACCTGGTAGACGACGCCCCCCCCGGAACCGTAATTGCGATCAGAGGTAATCCCTCTCTGAATAATGTCCGGGAGATCGGGATTGGGATCCGGAATCCACACGAAAATAGTGAAAACGGAAACAATTCTAATAAAAGTGGCAGTTCCGGTTCACACAGCACCGCTGTCGGCAAGCCATCACTGGATGCCGAACTGTGGGTAAACGAGTTGAGGGTATCCGGTTTTGACGATCAAAAAGGGTGGGCCGCACAGGTGAGCACTACGGTCCGGCTGGCCGATCTTGCCACGATCCGGGCCAACTTTTCCAAACAGACCGATGGATTCGGCGGATTGAATCAAAGCATGATGGAACGGCAGATGCATGATGAGTACAGGTATGACCTGAATACATCGGTCAATATGCACCGTTTTTTACCGGAACGATACGGATGGAATATACCAGTCTCCATGAGTGTCCGCCGGAGTCAGCAGACACCGCGGTTTTTGCCACATCAGGGAGACATCCGGTTCTCCGATTTCGAGGAAGCCGTGGATGCCAGTGATCTCACCGAGGAAGAGCGGGAGCGACAGCTCGATCAAATGCTCGAACAGATCCGGACACAGAGACAATCCCACTCATTCGGGGTATCCAATGTGTCAAAATCGAATTCGCAGTCACCTTTACTTCGTTATACCGTTGACAACCTTACATTTGGATATGTATACAATGTTTCGGATGATAGCTCTCCGCAGATTGAATTTCGTGAAAGTTGGGATTACAATACATCGCTTAATTACCGTTTGAATATCCGGAATGTGAATGTCGTCAGGCCGCTTATGTTCCTGGATGGTATTCCCGTACTTCGCTGGATTGCAGGAACCGGGTTTACCTATGTGCCGTCACAGATCAGGTTGGAAACCCGTCTCGACCGGCGGTTTTCTGAAGAGCGGAGGAGAAGTATCAACGGAGACCCGTTTGATCTGCAACAGCAGCATAGTTTTAACTTCCGGTCCGAGGTTGGGGTTAATTACAATTTGACCCAAACGATTTCGATGTCATTTTCGAATCGGACAGCCCTCAATCTGCAGAGGCTTGGCGAAGAACCGATCGACCCAACCGATCCGGAAAATTCGGATATTACGACTGTACCCACCTTTCAGGCACTTGAAAGCTGGTTCTTTGATCCTTCCCGGAACCCGCGGCGCAACTCATATGAAGAGAGCTACAGCGCTTCCTGGAGACCCCGGCTTAACAGAATAGACAATCTGGACTGGTTTAATTATTCCGCTTCATTCCGCGGCAGTTTTCAGTGGCAAAACAGTGCAGAAGGTTCCGGCCTGGGTGCACAACTCCAAAACCGGTTCAGCCTGGAGCAAAATCCGGAAATCAATACCCAGTCTTTGCTGAGACGCATCTCACTGTATGATAATGCCCTTGATGCCGACGAGGAGGATCGCCGGGAGCGCGGGCAGGCCGATGCTGAACGTGACTCCGGTGATGAACTCCGTTATTATTTGCGACGGGTATTACTTGGCATTCTCAGTATCCAGAATATCAATGTCTCTTATACCAGAGGTGGATCCTCCCGGCAAAGCGGTTACGCCGGCGACTCGCAAATGTATTATATGTTCGGAAATCCCGGAGACAGCCATTACTCTCCATCATTCGCATACAGGATTGGTCTTATTGATGAAATATCAAGGGATCAGATGATCCGTAATGAGGATCCGGACAGGACCCTCTCACTTTCTGCCCGCCAGCAAGCTCAAAACCAGCTCAATGTCCGTTCAGGGATACGGCCGTTCCGTGACCTGAACATCAACCTGAACTGGTCAACCAGCTGGGATGATACCCGTGATTTTACCCAGGATCTCCATTTTGGGGATTCCCTGAGTGTTGATATGCAGCATTCCGGCAATGTTTCTTCGTCGGTATGGGCATTTGGCGGAGGATACCAGTCTTTATATGAACATCAGCTTGACCGGGCTCTTTCGGCGGTCAGCGCTCAGGCTGAAACCGATCTCCTGGACCCCGACCAGGTACCGCTTATCGCAAGCAGCCTCGAAAGAGATTTCCGGTCCGGCTACCTTGGTTTCACCGGTGGGACAATTGGCGAGCGCGGTTATATGCCTATTCCGCTGCCCAATTGGGAGATCTCCTGGTCCGGCTGGGAAAACCGGCTTCCGTTCATAGACCGATACCTGCAGCGGGCAACGATAAACCATCGATACCGTGGACAGTACCGTCAGGGGTGGCAGCTTAACACCAATATGGGCCGGGATATGACCCGGAGTATTGATGGCCATACCTTTTTCTATCAACAGCCGGAATACCACA
>SLLW01000130.1 GCA_007133875.1 Balneolales bacterium
ACGCGACTGAAAGAGATAGAGACTGTCAGTCGCGGTATCCGTAATGAAAATATGGTTTCGGTCATCCGCTGAAAATGCGATAGCCGAAGGTTCAATAAAGCGGTACTGATCATACAGAAATTGGTCTGCCTGGGTAGTGTCACGAGCCAGGAGTTCCGTTCTTGGACTAAACTGGAGACCATCGGGGGTTTGTTCGGCATTGATCCAGAGTACCCGGAACGGAATATTTGCATCAGTATCAGCTTGAGCGACCAGAAAACTTCGGTCTGTAGTCATATTCTCTCGTTGCGGCGGACCTGTAAAACTTGCAATGGCACTCGGTCCAACAGAACTTATCAAAGAGGGGGTATTGGGGCTTAGTGCCCGAAGTAAACGGTTGTTCCGCATTTTTCCTTCCTCACGGTCGGGATCCTGTTGGAATTCCATTACAATATTATCAGGAGCAACTGCTATGCCGGCAATGTTTTGCGGGCCGCGACGTGTAACATACAGAGTGTTGTCTTCCAGAATAGCTAAACCGGTAAAAGTGACCAGCTCATCATTGTTAGCAGATTCTTTGTTTAATCTGGCCCTTTGAGCTGTTCCGGGAGGACGGCTGCTGTCATCAAAGGGATGTCGAATGGTGTCCACAACAACGGGGTTTCCTTTGTTGATATCCCTGTATTTGTACACCGCTGCAAGGTTCCAAACAATAGAGGAGTCCACAACAGTAACTACAGTATCGTACCGTGCGGCAACATAAACATTGAGGTTCCGGTCCTGGGTAACAGCAACAGCACCATCCAGTTCAATAGTATCGAAGTAGGATCGTCCGGCACGATCCAGGATATGAAGGCCTGTGCGGTCGGTAACATATACTAGTTCGTCAAATCCTACATGAACATCCGTAGGGGCGTCAAAATGGTCCCAGAAAGGCAGCAGGGCCGCGTACCCAATGTCGTCAGGTACCAGGTTCGGATCAATTCTTCCCTCTTCGAAAATTTCATCGGTTGTCTCATCGCCTTTTGTTCCAAAAATGGAATCACATCCCCAAAGACTTACCGCAAGCAGAAGGCCTGTAATTATCGTTCGCGTTACCATTTTATTCATCACACTCATAGTTACAGATCAAATCGTAAAGAAATACGGTGGAGGCTGCCAAGGTATTCACGTGTTGTGAATCCGTAGTCAGCCCGGATTCCGTAGTTGTAAAGGGGGAAATTAAATCCGGCACCAAAAGAAGGCAGATAGGATTCATCCACTCCGAACTCAAATCCGGAACGGATAAAGAAGCGCCTGAGATAATCCAGTTCGGCACCCATGCTGAACCGCTCCTGGGTATCGGCAGGATTGGTAAGCTGTCCGGTTATGGTGACAATAAAATCATCCCGTTCAATAAGGTCATACGCCGACCCGAGTGTAAATGTGGTTGGCGGGGATACGTCGGCAAACTCGTCCATGACAATAAAACCATCCTGATCGGTTTCAGTGCCCGTCTCATTCGGACCGGGCCGGCGCCTGGTTTCACCGGTCGGATCGGCATCAACACCAAAGTTGCTGAGGCCTACAGCAAAGCGAAGTCCGGTATCTCCTACGCGATAAAAGAAACCGGCATCAAGCACGCCGGTTCGCGAAGTAACTTCTTCAATACTCTCGTCAAGGTATTTAAGCGTTACACCATAGCTGAAAAGGGATGTCAGTCTTTGTGCGAAAGAAATTCCGGCCGCAATATGTGTGGTGCGAAACGTTCTTCCGGTTCCTCCGGGCTGAAGTTCGGTAGTTTCATCCATCGCTCCGGAATCGAGCATATGAAGCGAAACACCCAGCGCCAACGATCCGAACCGGTGCACATACCCGGCATAATTCATGGAGATATCGGCAAAATATTGGGTATGGGCAAGCATGACCTGGGAGTTGTCAAGCTGCGCTGCCAGTGCCGGATTCCAGTAAAGAGAGGAAACATCCGCGGCATCGGCCACACTGGAGCTACCCATGCTGGTTGAACGGGCATCCGGCCCGATTTTCAGATACTGAAAACCATACGTTCCCGACCGTGCTTCGCCCAGGCTTGGCAGAATCTGTGCCGATGCGACCCATGGGATGAGCACAAAAAGAAGCGTTGGAAACAGGTATTTGTAGTTTTTCATCAATAACTGCATAAAGTCTGTAATGACTATTAAAACTCGAACGAGAGCCCAAACATCACATGCCTGGGTTTAAGGAAATTGGCCGGATTGCGATAGTCCGGTCGGTTGTTGTCACGGGGATCTACATATCTGGGGTCACGAACATTTCCCGGCACATCCCAGGATCGGTCGGCACGCAACGCCTCTAACTCCTGTTGCGATTCCGGGTAGTCGGTGCGATAGGCATCACCGGTAACCGTATTGATAATAGCGGCGTTTTTCGTGTTCAACAGATTAGTGATATCCAGAGAGAACCGAAGCCGTGTACCACCCATCTCAAACCATTTCTGGAAACTCATATCAACTTCATACCATGCCGGGCTGCTTTCGGAGAACCGGTCGGCCGGATCGGTGCTTCGCTGGTATATCGGACGCCAGGTTCGTTCCCCGGTAATGGGATGCCGCTGATTTTCGATAAATTCACTTGGTGTATACCGAATGCCGCTTCGGATATATCCCGAAATATTGAGTTGAAATTGATTCAAACCGGGTATATCAAGCAGTGGATTGGCCCGGTCATACCGAAAGGTGGCATTGGCCCGGAAATCCCAGGGGCGGTCCCAGGCGAGCGGGGTCTCAACATTACTTCCGAAAGTCTGTCCGCCTACGATCAAATCCTGAAGGGCATCACGTGAAGTGGAACTAAGTCCTTCAGCACGTTGATAGGTCACTGATGCATTTCCGCGAAACCAGTCCGAGTACCGCTTAATATAGGTAGCCTCCAGACCTCGAACGCGGGCAAAGTCCCCGTTAACCCGATATGCACGTTCGACTTCACGGCCTGTAACATCTTCAATAATTATCCTTTCGGAGGTGATAAAATCATATTTATCGCTCCAGAATGCTGATAAGTTCAATGCGTCGTTTTCGGTTATCTGGTTTCGGATACCGATTTCATATGAGATATCCACCTCGGGGTCGAGATTGGGATTACCCAGACTGGCCAGAAATGAACGGTCCTGGTAGAACGGATCCAGGCCTGCATAAACATGGGATGGATGAGGGAGCTTCATCTGGTGGCCATAATTGAAATACATCATCTGGTTTTCCCGCACAGGAAAAGAGACACTGATTCTCGGAAGAAGCCGCATTTTAAAGCGATTTCCAAAGAGATTGTAGGTATCGTTGTAATATGCCTCGCGCACTTCATCCGGTATGGGGGCATCCTCGTTGGCCACCATTTCATCGACAAAGTCACCGGGGAACCAGTATTCCAGACGAGCTCCGATATTGGCTATAAGCCCCCGGTAACGGATGCGGTCCGTTGCATAAATCGCACCCTGCCGGGGTCGCACATCCCAGATATCACTGGATTCACCAAGGCGGGAGGTCTGTGTAAGTGTCTCATCCTCTACATCTGTTTCGCCAATAGCAATGGGCGCTCCCACCCATGGCCGGGTGATGTCGATCCACTGATAATCATTAAACATCATCTCCACACCAAAACGCAGCCGATTACTCTGATTCATGAAGTAGCGGGTCATCGATGCCCGGACGGTGTACTGTTCGGCATAGTGATCATGCCAAAGGGTAGCCAAACCTTCATTATTTACAAGGCCCGGTCCGGGAAGCACATACCGGAAAT
>SLLW01000252.1 GCA_007133875.1 Balneolales bacterium
CACTTCTAAGCAAAGAAGAGAAAGACGAGATAAGTGAAATAATTCCCCAAACCATTATCCCCCAATGGAATCGTTTAAAAAATAGACTTGTTATAGGTGATATTGCCAAATTCGCATCGATGATTGCCAAAACCGGTGAACATTACCAAATCGATGAATTCATCCGTTACGGGCAAAAACTTCACCATGAAACAGACCGTATGGATATCGAAAAAATCCGCAGCCAATTGTCTGTTTTCGGCGAAATTGTCGAAAAGATTGAACACGAATTGAAAACCAGTTGAAAAACATGACGAAAATTAACGGAAACACCAGCATCCGGTGTCCGGTCAAACGACAACCATGCATTAATTCATTTTTTTTGCTGTGTTAGGGAATTCTTATATTAAGGGACTGAAGTTTGGGTTATTCTAATTGTTTATTGCAATATTTTACAAAAATTATGATATAGAAAGAGTTATTCATACACTCAAGATGCTTCCAGACCTGATCTCTCATGGACAAAAACCTGATCCTTATTGTTGATGATGTCCCCAAAAACCTGCAGTTGATGGGGAAGATTCTGCGTGACAGGGGATACGAAATTGCCATGGCAACGAATGGCAAAGAAGCGCTGGAAACATTGAAGGATATCCATCCCGACCTGATCCTGCTGGATATCATGATGCCGGAAATGGATGGGTACGAGACCTGTAAAATCATTAAAGCAAATAAAGATTTTCAGGATATTCCCATAATATTTCTTACAGGGAGAAGTGACACCGATGATGTCGTTAAGGGGCTTAAACTCGGTGCCATCGACTACGTGTCGAAACCCTTTAATACCTCCGAGCTGCTGCTCCGGGTGAGTACGTATCTGGAACTGAAAAAATCCCGGGATCTGCTGCGTCAAAAAAACAAAGAACTTGAGGAGTTAAATGCCAGCAAAGACAAGTTTTTCTCTATCATTTCTCACGATCTGAAAAGCCCCTTTCAGGGCCTTATCGGATTGACAGAGTTACTCTACGAGGATATTGAATCCATGAAAAAGGAGGATATTCTCGAGTTTACCAAAATGATCAATGAGTCTTCGCGGAATTTGCTCAGCCTTTTGGAAAACCTGCTTGAATGGTCTGTCCTGGAGCGGAATAAACAGCAGTTTCAGCCGGAAAAAACGGATCTGAAAGCTATTATCGAGAAAAACATTCAGCTGTTTGAGGCCAATTGCAGCAAAAAGAATATTTCACTGCAAAACCAGGTTGATAAGGAGATCAAAGCATGGGCAGACCGGAATATGATTGATACTGTCGTCCGTAATCTCGTCTCAAATGCTATTAAATATACTCCGGAAGGTGGCACCATCTCAATGGATGCTGTTGAATTAGACGGGGAAGTACAGGTTACCGTTACGGATACCGGTGTGGGAATGGATGAACGAACCCGCGATCGATTGTTTCGCCTGGATGAGATGCGGTCTCACCCGGGTACCAACAATGAGAAGGGAACCGGTTTGGGACTTCTAATCTGTAAAGAGCTTGTGGAAAAAAATAACGGTGACATTTCGGTTGAAAGTGAACCCGGGCAGGGTTCCTCCTTTACGTTCCGGTTGCCAATCCGGAAATCCGCTCCAACGTATGAAAAAACCGAGAATTAGATCTATCTGACAGAATTCCGACACACATGTAACCCTTTCATTTTCTATGAAAAAAGAACTGGCTGGATTATTTGAGAACAACAAGAAATGGGCAAATCGAATGGCCGACCAGGATCCGGAATTTTTCCAGCGTCTGGCCAAAGGCCAGCAACCGCAGTATCTCTGGATCGGATGTTCAGACAGCAGGGTTCCTGCACGTCAAATGACGGACGCCCGGCCCGGTGAGGTCTTTGTTCATCTTAATATTGCCAACCTTGTGCATCAAAACGATTTGAATGTCCTATCCGTGCTGCAGTTTTCGGTGGAAGTGCTCAAAGTCCGCCATATCATCGTCTGCGGCCACTATGCCTGTGGCGGTGTAAAAGCTTCCATGGAATCCACCGATCACGGACTGGTCGATAACTGGATCCGCCCGATCAAGAATATTTACGAACGCTATAAAGAGGAGCTTGATGGGTTGAACGATGACGAAAAAGTCGACCGACTCTGCGAGTGGAATGTTCGTCAGCAAGTGGCCAATGTGGCTCAAAGCACTGTCCTTCAAAAAGCGTGGCGGCAAAATCAGGAGATTTCCGTTCATGGACTAATCTACAATTTGCGCAACGGCAAACTCGTGGATTTGGATTGTTGTTTGCAAAGCCCTGCAGATGTTTCCACGATATATCATGTACTATAGAACATTTTTTTCTTGCATGGTAAACAGGATTTCTCTATCTCTTAGCGTTTTACTGCAATATTTTATCTTATCGCATATCTATAATTTTTTAGCAGTCTGATTATGAGTGAACAAAACCAGCAGGGTATCCTGGGCAGGTTCCTGGATATTGTGGAACGGCTCGGCAACAAATTGCCGGACCCGGCAATTCTCTTCTTTCTATTATTGATCTTTGTATGGATTTTATCTGCACTACTTGCACCATTTGATTTTGGTGAAGTGGATCCCCGGACCGGCGAAAAGCTTTTTGTCATCAACCTGCTGTCCGGTGACCAGATGGCTTCATTCCTGGCCAACATGACCAACACCTTTATCACCTTTGCACCGCTTGGGGTGGTTCTTCTTGCGATGTTGGGCGTGGGTGTGGCCGAACACTCCGGGTATATCAATGCCGGCCTGAAGTATATACTGGGTGTCACACCCAATTCGCTGCTCACTCCGATGCTGATTATGGTCGCCATTGTGAGTCACACCGCTGCGGATGCCGGATATGTACTGGTCATCCCGCTTGGAGGGGTCATATTCTATGCCGCCGGAAGGCATCCGCTTGCTGGTATTGCAGCTGCATTTGCCGGAGTCTCGGGCGGTTTCAGCGCAAACTTTGTCCCGTCCGCCATCGATCCGCTGCTTCAGGGATTCACCCAGTCGGCGGCGCAGATCATCGAGCCGGGAATGCTCATCAACCCGCTGAACAACTATTTTTTCACCGCTATTTCCAGCATACTCATCATCAGTGTTGGATGGTGGATCACCGACCGCATCGTTGAACCCCGCCTCAACAAAACCACCGTGGACGGCGACCAGGATGAGCTGCCGAAAATGGAGCGCATCGAGAAGCACGAAATCAAGGCTTTCTGGATCGCCACCCTGGTCATGTTCGCCGGCCTGATTGCCCTTTTTGCCTGGACCATCCCGGGCGACTCTCCCATGCGTGCTTCGGGTACCACAGCCGTGGAATCACCGGGCGAAGGGGTCCTACACTCGCTGTTTGTGGAAGATGGAGATACGCTTGTATTCGGCCAACAAATTGGCATTGTCGAGATTTTCAGGCTGCAGCGCGAAAATGAGGATCTGCTTGGCTATGAAAGCGTTCGTTTGGATACCCTCACGGCACCGGATGATGGTGTTTTCGCTTTTGCAGCACCTGATTTCCGGGAAGGCCGAACGGTACAGGCCGGAGAGACCATGGCCGTCATCGAAGGGGACCGTGAGATCACCGCATTCGACGCACCGGTCATGCAATCCATTGTTCCGCTTATCTTCCTGCTGTTTGTCATTCCCGGTGTTATTTACGGGTTTCTTGCCGGATCATTCCAGAGTTCGAAGGATATGGTGGGAAGCATGAGCAAGGCCATGAGCAGCATGTCCTACTATATTGTC
>SLLW01000332.1 GCA_007133875.1 Balneolales bacterium
CCCTCCCGCTTATTGCCGCTGCACTGCTGGCCGATGGCCCTGTCACCATCACCAATATTCCCCTGCTCCAGGACATTTATACCTTCAATAAAGTTATTGAGGTCACCGGTACCGGTCTCAACTTCGATCAGGAGAACCGCACGTTGACAGTCGATCCGACCACGATGAGCTCGTACGAGGCGCCTTATGACCAGGTCCGTAAAATGCGCGCATCCTTTTACATGGCCGGAGCGCTTCTGGGTGCTGCCGGATATGCGCGGGTCTCGCTACCCGGTGGGTGTGCCTGGGGTCCCCGTCCGGTAAACCTTCACCTGGAGGGCCTGACCGCTTTGGGGGCAACCATCGAGATGGACCAGGGATACGTCATTGCCAAAGCGCCCAACGGCCGCCTCCCGGGCGGAACTTTTGAACTGAAACCCAGCAGTGTCGGTGCTACTGTGAATCTGATTCTCGCTTCTGTCAGGGCACGCAACACTTCGGTAATCCGCAACGCGGCGATGGAACCGGATGTGGTGAACCTCTGTGAAAACCTGAACAGGCTTGGTGCCCGCATCGAAGGCGTGGGCACACCGACACTCGAAATCGAAGGAGTTGACCGGTTATCGGCCGGAGAGATGCACAATACCCCCGACCGCATCGAAACCGGAACTTTTATGATTGCCGCAGCCATGCTGCCCGGTTCGGACCTTACCCTTACCCACACGGTCGAAAAAGACCTCGGTTCGTTTACGGAAACCTTCTCCAGGCTGCAAACCTCATTGGAAGTATCCCCGGACACCATCCGGATCCGCACTCCGGACGACCTGCCACCCATCTCGGTTGAAACCGCCATCTATCCCGGCTTCCCAACAGATCTGCAGGCGCAGTGGGCAACCATGATGACCCAGGCAAACGGCCTGTCCAATGTCACCGACCACATCTATCCCGACAGGTTCAGTTATGTGCCGGAACTCAATCGCCTCGGGGCGGATGTGCAGCGGTACGACAACAAGGCCGTGATCCGCGGGAAATCAACACTGACCGGCGCATCCGTCATGAGCACCGATCTCAGGGCAAGTGTCAGCCTGGTAATGGCCGGTATGGCCGCCAAAGGGGAGACCCAGGTCCTTCGGGTCTACCACCTGGACCGGGGATACGAAGGATTGGAAACCAAGCTGAATTCCGTTGGTGCACATATCCGCCGCATTGCGGAGTAAGCCATAGAATTTTTATCAATATTCAGGCGTATCCCTGTCAGAACGATTGATTTGCCACTTTCAATGCTTATATGAGGTGCAATAACATCGGCTGTATTTATTCCGTTATTTACATTATATTGTCCGGTAATGTATCGGAAGGTACACTGAATGCATTTCCGCCGAGGTACAACGAACCAATGCATGAAAAATAGCCGGCGGCAGCGCATCCCGATACCCAGCATTTTTAAAATAAGCGAAACAGCAAATACGAAGATTCACCTTCTCCCTGATCTCTGATTGGATGTCCACGAAATGTGATCCAAAGAGTTATACCTGACGAAGATCACACCTGAAACAGTCCACGGAAGGTGACGTCACAAACTGTTATCGCCATCAATTACAGAAATTATCTTCAAAGCAGAACCGAATGTACGAGTCAAATAACAGAATATCATTGACATTGTCTGCATACAGAAACCCATTTTATCCCCCAATCAGAGATTTGGTTTTTGATTCCTGCATGGTCTGCTTTTCAAACTGGAATCCAAATGAAAAACCAGATCATTATACACGGGGCTTCCAACCAAACCCGGGTAGCCCTGATTGAAAATGGTGAATTAGCCCAATTATTCATAGAATCCCCGGAAAACCAACGTACTGTTGGGAATATCTACCTCGCTGAGGTGCATAAGGTAATGGCCGGTATCCGGGCTGCATTCATCGACCTCGGTACGCAAAAGGATGCCTTTTTGCACTTCTCCGACACCGGCGAACATCTTGAGGATTACCTTGTTATGCTGAACGGGGAAGAATCCCTCCCCGGCCGCAACAAGCAAGATAACCGGACGAAAAACATCAAAGGATCGGGCAACGGATCGATCACCGAAGAGCAGAATCGTGCCGGTGCGCTGCTGCAATCCAAACAGAAAGTCCTGGTACAGATCGTAAAGGAACCGATCGGATCCAAAGGCCCGCGTGTTTCGACCAATATCACCGTAGCCGGACGTTTCCTCGTACTCATCCCGATGGGTGAATATGTCGCGGTCTCCAAACGTGTTCGCAGCCATAAAGAACGGCGCCGGCTGCGCTCATGCATATCATCGGTACTTCCGGATGGGTTTGGTGTCATCGTCCGCACGCTTGCCGAAGGCCAGAGTGAAGAAGCGCTGCACGAAGACCTCAAGGATGTCCTTGACAAATGGAATGCCATTCTTGAAAAACTCAAGGAGGCCAAACCACCCGCGCTGCTGCATCAGGATATGGACATGACCGAGAGTCTTGTGCGCGATCTGTTCGCCAAAGATTACAGCCGTATTCTTATTGACGATGCCAAAATTCATCGCTCCATCAAGTCCTACGTCTCCCGTGTTGCACCCAACATGGTACCCAATATTGAACTGTACAAGGGGTCGGAGCACGTCTTCGATTACATGAAAATATCCCGCGATGTGGAATCGGTTTTCAGCCCGAGGGTTAAGATGCCCAGTGGCGGTTACCTCATTTTTGAGCAGACCGAGGCGATGTATGTGGTGGATGTGAACTCCGGGCGCTACGCCGCCAAACGGGAGCAGGAAGAGAACTCCCTGAAGACAAACCTGGAATCGGCCCGTGAGATCGCAAAACAGCTGCGCCTGCGCGATATCGGCGGAATCATTGTCGTCGACTTTATTGACCTGCGTGAGGACGCCAACCGGAAAAAAGTGTACGATGAGCTGAAACGTGAGTTCCGGAAAGACCGTGCCAAGACCAATGTACTTCCGATGAGTGATTTCGGCCTGGTCCAGATTACCCGGCAGCGGATCCGGCCAAGTGTCGTCAAATCCGTCTCCAAAGTCTGCCCGATGTGCGGCGGTTCCGGAAACATCGTATCGCAGAACACGATTTTCGCCGATATTGAAGGATGGCTGACCAAGTTCAAATACAACTATAAAGGCCACTTCTCCATCGACCTGCATCTCAACCCGTATGTGAAATCTATGCTGCAGAAAGGATGGATCAGCCAGCGTATCAAATGGTTCTTCTCCTACCGGTTGAATGTGAATCTGCTGGGCGATGACACCATGTCGATGAACGACTACAAGTTTATGCTGCCTGATTCCGAGATAGAAATTACCGATGCTGTTCTGAATGACCAGCCGCTGGACAAGGCCATCTCTGAAGCCGACTTGCGTGACGACAGTACTGAGGAGAAGAAAAAAGACGATCCCGGACTGGATTACTTCAAAAAAGAGAAGAAAACTGCCGGTGATAAACCGGGCGCCGGGAAAGGGGCATCCCGCACCACAACCGCAAAAGGGCGGCCGCCTGAACGGAAGAAACGGCCGGATACCGACTCTGGTGAAAGTGATAAAAAACGACGGCCGGCACCCTCCAAACCGAAACGGCCGGAAAGTAAAGCAAAATATTACAAAAGCTCGCAGGAGTCTGACCAGAGTTCTTCCGGGGAAGTAGATACCCCCAAAAAGGCATCCGGAACTCCTTCCCGGAAACCCGGGCCTAAAAGTGACAAACAACCGGAGAGGCAACCGGATACAAAAGAGAAGAAAGCCG
>SLLW01000188.1 GCA_007133875.1 Balneolales bacterium
CACCATCCGATTTCATCGCCCCCATGTTTATCATCGAGGGTAAAGAGCGAAAAGAGCCGATATCATCGATGCCTGACTATTACCGGCTCTCTCTGGATCTTGCCGTCCGGCAGGCCGCTGTCTGGTATGAGTTGGGAATCGCTGCTGTCCTGCTTTTTGTGATGGTTCCGGAGAGTAAAAAAGACAATGAGGGCACAGAAGCGCTTAACGAAAACGGACTTATGCAGACCGCTGTGAAAAAAATGAAAGAGGCGGTTCCGGGGTTGACGGTCATGACCGATGTTGCACTTGATCCCTACTCGAGTTACGGGCATGATGGCATCGTCCGGGATGGGCGAATTATCAATGATGAATCGGTGGATGTACTGGCCCGGATGTCGGTCAGCCATGCACGGGCCGGAGCCGATTTTGTGGCGCCGTCAGATATGATGGATGGACGGATCGGTGAAATCCGGCGCGCACTGGAAGCAAATGCCTTTCCCGACACCGGAATTTTGGCATACAGCGCAAAATATGCCTCCGGCTTCTATGGCCCGTTTCGGGATGCCCTTGACTCGGCTCCCGGATTCGGTGATAAGAAAACCTATCAGATGGATCCGGCAAACGTCCGGGAAGCTGTCCGGGAGGCGCAGATGGATGAGGCCGAAGGTGCGGACATTGTGATGGTCAAACCCGGCCTTCCTTATCTGGATGTAATTCGTGCAGTCCGGGAGCAGGTCCAGGTACCGGTTGCTGCCTATAATGTCAGCGGGGAATACGCTATGATCAAAGCTGCTGCAGAAAAAGGGTGGATTGATGAAGAAGCCGCCATGCTTGAGAGCCTTCTGGCATTCCGGCGAGCCGGCGCAGATGTTATTGCAACATATTGGGCGGAAAAGGCGGTCCAGTACCTGACGAAAAACAGCGTTTAATCACTTTACGTGCAGGAGTACTTTAAATCAACCAAAATAACTGTCTGAAATAAAAACTTTATTAAGAAAGACGGATAATAATCCGTAATTTAGAATAATTGGCTCATGACAGTTGGATATTTAATGTTGAATTCGGATTCCTTTTTTTGCAGATCTCTTTCGTCTGGTTTTGTACCATCAAAGCCTGTAAGATAAATCGAAACTTCGCCTATGCATATCCGGCGAGGGATTTTCCAGACATTCTGTTCCGTTGAAATTGCCAAGTTACATCACTTTTAATTTAATACGACGAATATGACTACGATTTATGTTGGCAATCTCAGCTTCAAAACCAGCGAAGACCAGCTTCTTGACCTTTTTGCCGAGTACGGCGATGTTACATCCGCAAAAATCATAACGGATCGTGAAACCGGCCGCTCACGCGGATTTGGTTTCATCGAAATGGGTGACGAAGCAGAAGCAACGGAAGCCATTGAAGACCTGCACGAAGCCGATTTTATGGACCGCGCACTTGTTGTAAACAAAGCCCGTCCCAAAAAACAGGAAAATGGATTTAGCGGTGGAAATCGCGGATCACGCTACTAGGTCAGCCAGGTTCTGACCATCCGGATCCGGGGTATCACCCGGTTACGGTTTTAGCCATTATCAAAACAGGTTCCCAATCGGGGGCCTGTTTTTTTTTATCCAAAAAACCGGGAACAGATCTTCAAAGGCCTATTTCCCGGAGATCTTCCGGCAGGTCCAGTTCGGTATCTCCGGGCAGTTTTTCAACATCGCGGATATACCAGCCCTGATCCGTCCGAACCATCCGGAACCGTATGTGATCACCGGTTTCAAGCCCTTCTGCAACGGATTCGTCCTCGATGCGGAGACTCATCCTCATGGCATCCATCACATCGGGTATCGTCTCATGTACTATAGAAACAGACTCACCGTGCATGTCGGTGCTTAAATAACGTCCCCTCACATCATAGCTCTCCTTCTCCTCCACATCATCGTTGCCACATGCCGTAAAAAACAGCAATGTGATGAATAACAGTATGGTGTTCTTGCTGGTTACTTGTTTGAAGTTTTGCATGGTGGAATGTGATATGGGTAGTGATATGTTATGATGCTGTTGAAAAATTCCGGAGTTATCGACCAGGATTACAATTGAATACTTTTTTGCAAACAACGCAAGAGGGTGCAAGAATTCGGAAATACTCCAAATTCTTCTCAAATTTTTGTATTCTTGTGCCTCTGTTACGATCACATATTAAACCGGTAATTTTTCAGTACGTATGAACTATCCGAAAAGCCAGGCCCTGTTTGATGAGGCCAAAAAACGAATTCCCGGTGGTGTCAACTCGCCGGCAAGAGCATTCAAGGGCGTAGGCGGAACACCGCTGTTCATGACCCATGCCAAAGGTCCCTATATGTACGATGAGGATGGAAATGAATGGATCGACTACATCGGTTCCTGGGGGCCCATGATCCTGGGCCACGCGTATCCGGCAGTTGTTGAGGCGGTGCAGAAAACGGCTGCCGGGTCAACCTCATTCGGCACGCCAACGGCTCTTGAAAACCGGATGGCGGAACGGGTATGTGGCATGGTGCCTGGCCTCGACAAAGTCCGAATGACCAACTCCGGCACCGAAGCGTGCATGAGTGCGATTCGTGTAGCTCGGGGGTATACCGGCCGCGATAAATTTATCAAATTTGAAGGGTGTTATCATGGTCACGGGGATTCTTTTCTGATTAAAGCCGGCAGCGGTGCATTGACCCTGGGACATCCCAGCAGCCCGGGGGTAACCCGGGGAACGGCAAAAGATACCCTCACTGCCGATTACAACGACCTCGACAGCGTCGAGCGGATCCTCCGGGAAAACAAGGATGAGGTTGCAGCGATCATTCTGGAACCGGTGGCCGGTAATATGGGGTGTGTCCCCCCGCGGGATGGTTTTCTGAAAGGCCTCAGGAAGCTGTGCGATGAACACGGGGCGCTTCTGGTATTTGATGAAGTGATGAGTGGATTCCGTATTGCCCGCGGAGGTGCGGTCGAACGATATCGCGTACAACCGGATTTGATGGCTTTCGGCAAGGTGATTGGCGCCGGCATGCCGGTTGGAGCCTTCGGAGGCAGCAACGAAGTGATGGGTGTTGTGGCGCCGGACGGACCGGTTTATCAGGCCGGAACCCTCTCCGGAAACCCGGTAGCCATGAGCGCCGGAATTGCCCTGCTGACCGAACTGGATGAGAACCCCGCTATTTACAGGGAACTTGAAGAGCAGTCGGCGAAACTGGAACAAGGTTTGAAACAGGTATTCGAAAAGCATCAGGTCACCGTGGCAAACAACCGGGTCGGATCCATGCTCGGCTTTTTCTTCTGCGACGGTCCGGTTGTGGGTTTCTCCGATGTCAGTCGCACGGATACGGAGTTTTTCAGCCGGTTTTTCCACGGAATGTTGTCACAAGGAGTCTATCTGCCACCTTCAGCCTACGAAGCATGGTTTGTCTCACATAGTCATGACGACACCATCATCCGGAAAACCGTGGATGCTGCCGACCACGTACTCACGGATCTGACTAAAAACGGGGGACCGGCCCGTTGAAAAAAGGCTCGCTCGCCACGGTTTTTCTGGTCGTATTGATCGACCTGATCGGCTTCGGGCTGGTGCTGCCATTGCTTCCGTTTTACGCCCGGGAGTTTGCTGCAACCCCGGTGGTGATCGGCCTTCTCTATAGTGTATATTCTGTCGCTCAGCTCTTCTTTTCACCGATTTGGGGAAGCTGGTCCGACCGGATCGGGCGCCGGCCCATTA
>SLLW01000291.1 GCA_007133875.1 Balneolales bacterium
CGGATGATGAGGATACCGGTAATGCGGACACGTTATATGTACGGGAGTTCCTGCTGGCGCGAGATGTAGTCGAACGGGAACCGGTTGATGTTGTGGAATCCTATACGATGTCCGATGCCCGTGCCTGGTGTTTCGTTCGTCTTCACAATAGTGAAGAGATGCAGCATATCTACTTTGAATGGTATTACGAAGACGAGCTCTATTTTGAGATGAACAGCAGAATCGGCCTCTCACCAAACTGGCGTGTTTACTCATCGATTGGTTTGCAGCCGGGATCCTGGCGGGTAGAACTGAAAGACCGGGACGGTAATACGCTGGAAGAAATTCGTTTCGAGGTCAGGGAATGACGGGCAGGTCTATCCCTGGCAGATAAGCAATCCCATCAATTGAAGATCCATACACACCAGAACTCCGGTAAGCGTGCATAAGAGAGATACCGGCAACGGTTTCAGACATCTATCACATTGCGATTGATATTTACACCGCGCCGCCCCACGCTGAAATAGGTTATATTAAGGGCCTCCATCCGGTCAAGGTCGTAGAGATTCCGCCCATCAAAAATAACCGGTTCCTTCATCAGTTTCTTGAAAATGTCAAAGTCGGGACGGCGGAACTCGTTCCATTCTGTGCTGATCACGAGTGCATCGATATCCTCAAGAGCTGCCGATTGATCCTCGACAAAATCGATTTTGGAACTGTATTCCTCTCCGATTGCCTCGGGAAATGTGTGCCTCGCTTCGGGATCATATGCTTTAATATGGGCACCCAGGTCGATCAGAGCGCGAATAATGTAAATGGAGGGTGCTTCCCGCACGTCATCGGTCTCCGGTTTGAACGTTAGTCCCCATACTCCGAATGTCCGCCCTTCAATTTTTCCATTGTAATAAGCCTTCATTTTTTTAACAATGGATAGTTTTTGCTCATTATTCACCGAATTGACCGCACCGAGCAGCTGAAAATCGTAGTTGTGCTGTTTGGCGGTATGGTACAGTGCCTGAACATCTTTCGGGAAACAGCTTCCGCCAAATCCGATTCCGGCAAACAGAAACCGGTTGCCAATGCGGGAATCGGTTCCGATACCACGCCGCACATGGTCAACATTCGCTCCCACGCGCTCACACAGGTTGGCGACTTCGTTCATGAACGTTATTTTCGTCGCTAAAAACCCATTGGCGGCATATTTGGTCATTTCAGAACTTCGCTCATCCATGATGATTATCGGGTTTCCACTGCGTACAAACGGCTCATAAAGCTCTTTCATGACTTCGGCCGCCCGTTCGCTGGAGGTTCCGATAACAACACGTTCAGGTTTTTGGAAATCGTTGACGGCGGCCCCTTCCCTGAGAAACTCGGGGTTGGAGACGACATCGAAGGGAGCTTTGGATTTCGCTTCGATTGCCATGCGGACATTATCCGCCGTACCAACCGGCACGGTGCTTTTATTAACAATAACTTTATAGTCATCAATATACTCCCCGATCCGTTCTGAGACAGATATCACCGAACTGAGATCTGCCTGGCCGTCAGCTCCCGGAGGTGTCGGAAGGCAGAGAAAGAGGATATCGGAAGCTTTGACCGCTGCAGCCAGGTCGTCGGTAAAGGTCATGCGATGCTCACGGATGGCCCGTTTGAACAGGGTATCCAGACCCGGCTCATAAATCGGCACTTCACCGGCCATCAGGCGTTTCAGCTTTTCAGGGTTATTATCCACGCAGATGACGTTGTTGCCGGAATCTGCAAAACAGGTTCCGGTGACCAATCCGACGTACCCGGTACCGATGACAGCTATTTTCATAAGTCTTTACACGTTAGTTTGAAGTTTCTTGATAAATGATTTGCTTCACGAATGTATCCGTAAGCATGCCTGATGTATACAGAGATAATAAAAAAAAATGCGGATCAAAGCCTTTCAATATTACGGACTTCCAGTTCCAGAACTCCGGCCGGGACTTTGACCGAAACCGTCTCACCGACCGAACGGCCCATGAGTGCTTTGCCAATTGGCGAATCAACCGAAATCTTACCCTTGCTGAAATCTGCTTCATCCTTTGATACAAGGGTGTATTTCATCTCCTTTTGCGTTTTTTTGTTAAAAATCGTTACCGTTGACAGAATATAGACCTTCGATTTGTCAATATTTTTGTCATCAAGCACCCGGGAATTGGCCATTATCTCTTCCAGTTCGGAAATCCGTGATTCCATCTTTCCCTGTGCCTCTTTGGCGGCATCATATTCGGCATTTTCACTGAGATCGCCGTGTGACCGGGCCTCGTCTATTTGCGCTGCAATTTCTCTTCTCCCCCGCGTGACCAGATCACGCAGTTCATCCTTCAGTTTGTCGTATCCTTCCCTGGAGAGGTAGTTAACTTTCACAATAATTGGTATTTCGAGTTTATGATTCCAGTTCCTGCAATAAAAAAGACCCGAAGCTATTGCCAAAGGCAAATATGCAACGGGCCGTAAAATGATGTATTTTTCCGTGTCAACACCTGGTTGACGGTTTTGCGTTCTCTGTAAATGGCAAAAATAGTATTTATTTCAAACAAATAAAAAAGGGAGAACCTCCCGGTACATGTCACGACCCATACAAAAAAAAACAACCCGGGAAATTTTTGAGGAAAACAGAAACCGGACACGCCCTCCCGGTATGTCGGATGTGGTGCTCTGGCTTCATAACGTCCGCAGCATGCACAATGTGGGATCGGCATTCCGCACCGCCGACGCGTTTGGCATCGATTCACTTTTTTTGTCGGGTTACACCCCCGCTCCACCCCGGCCGGAGATCTCAAAAACGGCACTTGGTGCGGAGGAAAACGTATCCTGGTCACATAAAAAAGATCCCATGGAGTATGCCGGATGGTGCCGGGAACATGGATATCTCCTGGCAGGTTTGGAACAGACCCACCAGAGTCGGCTTCTTACAGAATACCGGCCCGGCGGGGATACCAAACTCTGTCTTCTTTTCGGAAATGAAGTAACCGGAGTTGAGGCCGATTTACTCCGGCAGTGCGATCTCCTGCTGGAGATACCCCAATACGGTGCCAAACACTCGTTTAACATCTCCGTGAGCATCGGAATCACCCTCTATCATTTTCTTGCAACCCGCTTGCAATAGTAGGTAAAAGTGCCGTATTTTTAATGAAAACCCGATTTATCAATGCGGTCACTACCAAGCAATCCGGTATTATCCGGATCCCGGCCAGGCGGCCGGACACTCTCTTTACTCATTTTTGTCCCGGTACTTTTTGTGCTGATAGGAGCCCTTTCATCCAGCCAGCCGGCCCGGGCAGCCCAGCCACTTGAGAGAGTCACAACCGTGGAACGGTCCGATGGCCTCGGTTATGTTGTACGCTTTCATATGACCAGCCGCCCTGATTCTTTTCATATCTGGCAACCCAATCCCAAATTAATTCAGATCGCCCTCTATAAAGACGGTATACAATCGGAGGATATAGACACCGGAAACAACAACGGGGACGCATTTGAGAATTTTTTCTACCAGGATATTGAAGGAGGTGTCGGCGCAGATATCTATCTGAATGAAGGTGTCTACATGATTGCAGATGCCTATATGGATGCCAATGGCCGGGACCTTCTGATCGGACTCACAGAGGCATCGGCCAATGATTTGAGGGTGCTTACCGACGGCTTGTATCCCATTTTCTGGGATGACCTGATGGAAGATGTCGATACAACTCCGGA
>SLLW01000124.1 GCA_007133875.1 Balneolales bacterium
ACCCGAACGATCCCTGCTGTCCTGATAAATGACAAAGACAAGCGAACCGATGGTCACCAAAAGTACGGCAACGATAAACCAACGATTGAACATACCTTAAACTACTCTATTCTGTCTGTGAAGATGGTATCTGAATATAATATCCGGTGTTCCGTGTTTAAGAATAAACCGGATATCTTTCCAAGATACGATAAAAAAGGCAAACAATCGTCACCGGAAAAACGGTCATTTCGACCATTTTTCATTAACGCCCTGTTTGAATTCTTTGGAAACTTTGAGGACGGGAACGTGCTGTTCCGGTACCGTCACTTCCTGGTTGGTTTTGGGATTTCTGGCAATACGCTGCGCACGCTTGACCACTTTAAATGTTCCAAAACCGCGTAACTCGATTTTTTCACCATTTTTCAATGATTCAATAACGGTATCAAGAAAACCGTTGACTACTGCTTCGGTTTCGATCTTGGTAATACCGGTATTGGCAGAGATGATTTCTACAATATCAGCCTTGGTCATAACAGTGTGATTTAAATTTGAAAAAAATGAATCGCAACTTATTTAGATAGAAGTGGTTACGATATAATTAACAATTTTGAACGTGCAGGGTTCCCTGATGTTTTATTTCTTTTTCAAAAAAATCATGCAGATACACATCCACCTTTTTATGTATGACAAAAAAACAGTATCATTTTCCTGGTACCTGTCCCATTTGCAATGATTCTGCAGTGCCGCACCTGACGGATAACAAGCTTTGATCTCCTGAATAAACGTGTAAAAACGGCACACTATTATAAACTGTAAAATCCTGATATGGAGATATTTGAGAAGATTATAAATGCTCTTGACGGCCTGGTATGGAATACACCGGAAACCATGCCGTTAATGGTAATCGTTCTTTTAAGTTTCGGGTTATTCATTACACTTCGGCTTGGTTTCATACAGGTCCGAAAATTTCGTCATGGCCTGGAGGTACTATCCGGAAGGTACCATAACAAAAAAGATACCGGTGATGTCAACCACTTCCAGGCGCTCAGTACGGCACTTTCTGCAACGGTAGGGATCGGTAACATAGCCGGAGTTGCACTTGCAATCCATTACGGTGGTCCCGGTGCATTATTCTGGATGTGGGTTACGGCTGTTTTTGGAATGGCCATAAAATACTCGGAATGTACCCTTGGAACCATCTACCGGAAAACCAATGCCGATGGATCGGTCTCAGGTGGGCCGATGTATTATATTGAACGAGGCCTTGGGAAAAAATGGAAATGGCTCGCTGTTGCCTTTGCCTCTTTTGCTGTTATTTGTTCGTTCCTGACCGGTAACGGGGTTCAGGCCAACACGGTTGCGGATGCTATGCAGAGCTCCTTTGGTGTACCAAAAGTATTTACCGGCCTGTTTACTGCTACCGCCGTTGCCCTGGTAATTATTGGCGGAATTAAACGGATCGGGATTGTTACAGCCCGTCTTGTACCGGTAATGGCGGCCCTCTATCTTATCGGTGCGATGCTGATCCTGCTGATCCATCACACCGAGTTGCTCTCCTCCCTGGCGCTGATATTCACATCGGCATTTACACCACAAGCCGGAGCTTTCGGAATCGGGTCCGGAGCCTTTATGATGACTTTTGTGTGGGGGATTCGCCGCGGACTGTTTTCCAACGAAGCGGGACAGGGTTCCGCTCCTATCGCCCATGCCGCTTCCAAGACAGATCAGCCGGTACGGGTAGGTGTGGTGGCACTCATGGAACCGTTCATCGATACGCTGGTTATCTGTACCATGACAGGCCTGGTTATTATAACCACCGGATCCTGGGACACACACCACCCGGAGCATCTGAACCTGAATCATCAGGAAATCACCTATATCGTTGATAATGACGCATCGCCAACGGAGGATAGCCGATCTTTACGCATTGAAAACGGCCTGCCTGTTAATGGGGAGGTCCATTATTACGAATTTCCGATAGACACTCTTTACACCGATGCTACCCGCACGTTTCCCTTCACCGGTTCTCTGGTAATCGGAGCCGATGGCACTCTGGCATTTGCTGATGATGAAGAAGAGATGCCCCGGTCACATCTCCATACCGGAGTTATCCAGAACGGCGCTCCATTGACTGCGGCCGCTTTTGAGCGCGGCCTCGCACCGCTGCTGCCTGGCGGACAATATTTAGTAACCATATGCGTGCTGTTATTTGCAATCTCCACCTCCATCAGTTGGAGTTATTACGGTGATCGCTCAATACAGTACCTGTTCGGTGACCGATCCATTTTCTATTACCGGCTCATGTATGTTATCATGCACTTCATGGGTGCGATACTTACACTCGGGCTGGTCTGGACCTTTGGAGATATAATGCTTGGCCTGATGACCTTTCCCAATCTTATCGCACTTTTTGCCCTTTCGGGCGTTGTCTATAAAGCAACACAAAAATATTTTAAAAATCCGGATATCTAACAGTATTACTTTATGAACTCCATTGATCCTGTGACAATTGTTGACCACCCGGTTGTGGCCCGTGACCTAACCATTCTCCGTAATAAAAACACCTCCCACCCCATTTTTAGAATGGCGCTTAGCCGGATTGCTATCATACTGGCATATCATTCTTTAAAAGGCCTTCCATTACAAAAAATTGATGTTGAGACTCCCATCCGGAAGACCGATGGATTCGAACTTGATACCGAGATTGTAGTCGTCTCCATATTGCGGGCCGGACTTGGACTTGTGGACGCCGTTACTCAGTTTATTCCGGAGGCAAAAATCGGACATCTCGGGATGTACCGGGATGAGCTCACCCATCAACCCGTAGACTATTACTCAAAACTTCCCCGGAATATCGAAAACAGTCATGTACTGCTGGTAGACCCCATGCTGGCTACCGGTGGAAGCGCCAGTGATTCTGTCAGCTTCCTGAAGCGGAAAGGAGCAAAAAATATCCGATTTATGTGCCTTATTTCAGCTCCGGAGGGTATTGACCGACTCCAGAATGATCATCCCGACATCTCCATTATTACCGCAGCAGTTGATGAATGTCTGAATGAGCAGGCTTTTATTGTCCCGGGCCTTGGCGATGCCGGTGACCGGATTTTTGGAACCGTTTAGTGTTAATCATGTTACGATTTTCCCGGTCTCTTTTGATAGCTCTTGTTATCGGTTCTGTCTGGTTTTCCGGTTGCACTGATCTGTCGGAGTATGACCGTGACCGTGTGGAAGATGCCATTTCCGACTCCCTTTTATCAGTCACTGAGTCCAGAAACATCCAAATGGATCTGATTGAGGACGGTCATCGGATTGTACGGGTCACCGCCCCATTTGCAGCTACATTCACCGTTGACGGCCGAACCGAAACCGAACTGGATGAAAATGTACACGTTACGGTCTACGATACAACAGGCGAAGTTGAAACACGTGTTGACAGCCGCTCCGCCCGGTACAAAGGTAGTGATGCGGAATTTCATTTCAAGCAAGATGTGGTTGTCGAGACGCATGACGGAAGAATGCTATATACCGACTACCTGGAATGGTCACAAAAAAACCGAACCATCTATACCCCTGAATTTGTGATCATTGTCACCGCATCCGACAGCATAACGGGATACGGCCTGGAAGGTACCGATGACCTTGTCACATACAGCCTCTCAGAAGTAACCGGCGAATTTGAACTGGAGCGAAGCGAGCAATAACAACCATACAATGACCGA
>SLLW01000127.1 GCA_007133875.1 Balneolales bacterium
GCGCAGGGCCATCAGACCGGGCATTTCGGCTTCGGCAAGGTTGATCTCCTTGCGGCCATATTCGGCCTGGGTGATATCGGCTACTTTATAGGGTAACTTTTTCTCTTTTACGGTAGACATATATGATTCGATTTTTTGGTTAACAAACGTTATTCAAAGATTTTTATCACGATCAAAGATTCTGTTCAATGATTTCCCGCGTTTTTTCATAGTCCTCCTCCGGCCCGTGGCTTCCCAGTACCGAAGTCACGTATTCACCATCCGGCCCGACATACACTTTGTATGGAATACTCTGGACCTGTAACGCACGGGAGAATTCTTCACCATAGACAAAGGAGAAATCGTAATCGTTATTGGCAACGAACTTTTCAACATCCTCCGGTGAGTCCATATATCCGGGGGAGACGGCGAGTACTATAAAATCATCGGGATAGTCGTCCATCAATTGCTGCAAAGTGGGCATGCTGCGGATGCATGGGGTACACCAGGTTTCCCAGATATCAATCAACACTGTTTTTCCCGCGTAGTCCTGAAGTGTCACCTCCCGGCCATCAAGGTCAGTGAACACGGCATCCTGCAGAATCTGGTTGGTATCGGATGGATCAGCAGTCTCATCCCCGGAAGAGAGCGCCAGTGCTGCACCAATAATGGCGAGTACAATAAAAAGTGAGGAAACGATCAGTCGTCTCATAATTTGAAATCGATAAAATGTTGGGCAAAAAAATGTTGGACAGAATTCGCGTGACAACTGGCCCTGAATGAGTCCGGCCTTTCCGTTGCTTAAAATCAGAACGAATTCGGACCATTAAAAGTACAGGCAGCACACTTGTGCATACCTGTTACGGCAGTAATGCAGAAAACACCCAATATAACCATAATTATCAGATAAATGTTCGCAGGCATATCCCCGTATACTCCGGAGGTTATATAAAACTTTAACAAAGTGCTCATTTTCTCTATATTACTATACTGTTACGAAATCGTTATGGATTGGAGATTTATTTATCCGGTTCCGGGTATAGCACAAAAAGGCTTGCTATGTTGAAAACAATATTGGCCTGACAGTGCTTCCCCAAAACAACAGTTATTTCTATGGGCATCGATACGATTCAAAAGCAACGTTTTGAACACAAATATGTGATCAATGAGGAGGTTGCGTTAAGCATCCGTGACTTTCTTACGTCGTATCTGGACCTTGATTCATACGGTGCCACTCAGCCCAATCTCTCGTATCCGGTTCACAGCCTATACCTGGATTCTCCGGGAATGCGAACGTATCAGGAGACCATCAACGGCGACCGTAACCGATACAAACTTCGGATCCGGTTCTATGAACAGATGGACGATGCCCCGCTCTATTTTGAAATCAAGCGGCGTCATGACAAGGTAATTGCAAAAAAAAGAGCAATCGTTCATCGGTATGCCGCAACAGATCTGGCGAAAGGTTTTATTCCCGGCTATTCCTGCCTTGTTGATCCCTGCGCGGAACAAATGGATGCACTGGTGGATTTTTCACGCCTGGTCAACCATCTCAAAGCCGAACCAAAAGTGCACGTCGCCTATTTCCGCGAAGCCTGGGTGGCCGATGGATCCAACAAGATTCGGGTAACACTGGACCGTAATGTGCGCAGTGAGCCTCAAAAATCACTCACATTTTCCCCGGAATTGCGGGATCCCAAACCCGTATTCGGAAACAATGTCATTCTGGAACTCAAATTTACCAACCGGTTCCCGAACTGGTTCAAGGAACTGGTACAATTTTTTGGCCTTCGCCAGGGTGGTGCGGCCAAATACGTAGACGGTGTAACCAATTTGGGGGAATATCGATTTCTTCGTTCTTACGTCTGATTTTAATCGCAAAGTTTAAATAATTCTATGTCTGACTGGATTTACTTAGGAGATGTGGCCCCCTTGCCCACGGATTTCACAGCGTTGCTGATGGCGTTGTTGCTCGCATTTCTTTGCGGTCAGATAATGGCATGGGTCTACATGTACACCCATTCCGGGTTGTCGTATTCACGAACATACGTCAGCTCCCTCATCCTCATTCCCATAACGGTTTCTATGGTGATGATGGTTCTGGACAATAACCTGGTTACGGCTTTCAGTTTGATGGCGGTATTCGCCATTGTCCGTTTCCGGAATATTGTCCGCGATACCCTCGATACAGTTTATATTTTAAGTCTCATTGTCATCGGAATGGCCTGCGGGACCCAGAAATTTTCTACTGCGCTGATTGGCACCCTGGTAGCATCGATGGTGCTTTTTTACCTCTGGTTTACCTCCTTCGGCAGCCGGCAGCGCTATGACCTGATTGTAAACCTGCATTGGTCCGAGTCGCTGAGGAAGCTGACTCAGTTGCAGCATCTGCTGGAGCGTCACGCCCTCAAGGTACATATGGCGAGCCAGCGATCGGGCCACGATGACGAAGGGGCGGATCTTTCGTATCGTCTGCTGATGCGGGATCCCGGAAGGGTACAGGACTTGCTCAGTGAACTGCAGGATAACGCCGCAATTTCGCGGGTAACCACCATGAAAGCCGAAGAAGAGTCGGAAGTCTGATTTGTAACGTCTGTTATTATGCCAAATAATATGGAAAAAATACCGGTGCCAGCATCACAAAAATGGCGGGAAATCCGGGTGCGTCTGCTCCCTGTCCTGGTTTTTTTGGTAGTCGCACTGGTTGTTGCCTTTTTGTGGAAAGACCGGGTGGATGCCACCAATATGGTCGGACACGTCGTAGGTAAGCAGGCGGAGGTCAGAAGTCCGCAGTCCGGTTCCCTTGCCGATCTCACGGTGTCAGCGTTTGATTCGGTTACGGCCGGCGACCCCATCGGCAGGATTATCACCACCGATCCCAAAATTGTAGAAGCCGAACTGGCTGTAATCCTGGCGGAAATAGAACTCATTCGTCTGACGATGGATCCGTACGCCGACCAGCAGCGGAACCTGCTTAACTACGAATCTATGCATATCGATCTGATGGAAAACCGGGCGCGGCTTGGCATCGCGGAAATTCGTAAACAATCAGCGGAAAGGGAATTCAGGCGTCTGCAGGATCTTTACGAGCGGGATCTTACATCAGAGGAGCTGCTGGAAAGAGCCGAAACAGAGTATTTATCACTGGAAGAAGAGGTTGTCGCCATCAGCAGGCTTGTGGAGCGACTGGAAAACCGCCTTGAGGGCATTGATCTGGAAGACCTCCTGGCCGCCTGGGAGGAGGATGACCCGAAAGCCGCGGCTATCGAAGTGCAGCGACGAAATATTGAACGCATCAGAGCCGAAATGATGCCGCTGATCCTTCACGCTCCGGTAAGCGGACAGGTCGCCGCCATCCACAAGATGAGCGGAGAATATGTGGATCAGGGAGAAATGATTCTTCAGATTCACTCCCCGCAACCCGACTATATCGTGGCTCATCTTCGGCATCCCATTATCACCAAACCCGAACCGGGTATGGAGGTGCTGGTGCGAAAGCAGGACAGGGATCGCAGCGAAGCGATTATGGAGATCGCTAACGTTGGTGTACAGTTGGAGGCGATAGAAGAGATGGGAATGTTATTTCCCGATCAGCCGTTCGAAACCCGGGGACTTCCCGTGCGAATTGCCATCAATTATGATCTTGATCTTACTCCGGGCGAAGTTGTGGATATGAGGCTGATGACCCGGTAAGTCTCTCTAACTTGCC
>SLLW01000142.1 GCA_007133875.1 Balneolales bacterium
GGCCGGGCATCGATCCGATATACGTACGGCGATGGCCCCGAATTTCCGATTCGTCACTGACGCCGCCCAGGGAAATACGCACCATCTTCCGGTTCATGGCATCGGCAATCGACTTTGCGAGGCTTGTTTTGCCGGTTCCGGGAGCTCCGACAAAACAGAGAATCTGTCCCTTCATCTTCTGTACAAGATTCAGAACCGCAATATACTCAAGGATGCGTTCCTTCGGTTTTTCCAGTCCGAAATGATCTCTTTCAAGCGCTTCGTGGACAGCCGATATTTCAAGCCGGTCATCGGATATGATGCCCCACGGCAAGGCAAGAATCCAGTCAAGATAGTTGCGCGAGACACTGTACTCCGGCGACATGACAGGCGTTTTTTTCAGCCGCTCCAGTTCCTCATTGGCTTTGGCACGGGCCGCTTCGGGAAGCTGGCGCTCATCCAGCATATCCTTGATTTTCGCCAGTTCAGGATCTGCATATTCATCATCGTCGAGTTCATCCTGCAGGACCTTGATCTGCTCCTGGATGTAGAACCTGCGTTGTGTCTCCTGGATCTCATCCTGTACCTTTTCGTTAATTTCGTTGGAGACGGCAAGCAGTTCCAGTTCGCCGGTAAGGTGCGTTAGTACTTTTTTGTACTGTTTGTTGAGATCCTTCTCTTCCAGAAGTTGCTGTTTTTCATGAATGTCAAGGTCCAGATAGGAGGCCATGAAAAAGAGCAGGTTCCGTGGGTTGAAATTCTGCTCAAATCCCAGCAGTACCTCCTCGGGAAGCTCCTGGTTCATGATCACAAGTCGCTCAAAGCCCTCTTTTGTCTTGCGGATAAGCGCTTTGAGCCGTGGATTCATCTTTATGGTTCCCACCTCTTCTACCCGGATGGTCGCTTCAAAATGAGGTTCGGTCTGTTCAAATTGAACAACTTCTGCGGGTTGAATGCCGCTAATGAGTACTTTCAGAAGGTCGTTCGGGAGGTGCAGAACCTGGATGACCTGTGCAAGTGTCCCTTTTTTGTGAAGATTTTCAGCATCGGGCTGATCATCATCCGGGTCGAACTGGGCGCATAAAAGCACATATTTGTCACCCTCTACCGCGGTCGTTATCGCATCTATGGTAGATGAGCGCCCGACCAGTATCGGGAACATGGTGTTGGGAAATATAACGGTATCGCGGAGGGGGACGACAGGAACCCGGTCCGGCGTTTCCAGTGTGTCTGGGGTACTGTTGTTTATCTGATTTTTTTTCATTGCAACAAAATAGCCATTTTTCAGCCAATTGCGTACTGTAAGCATTGGCTTTTTTCCTTCTCTTATCTAATAAAACGGCAGCGTCCGGAAACGATCTGTAGTTGGTGGCCGGGTTGGATTTCTTCGCAAGGGCATCGTCGGTCGTGCCTTTTTGGCACGGAACCAAACTTTCCGGAGATTCCATATGTATGAAAAAATCTTCTATCTTTGGGTTATGAAACGTGCCCGGGATGACGGAATCAACTGATAGCGGAAGTACTGTGATACAAAGTCTCTATATCAAAAATTATGCATTGATTGATGAACTGGAAGTCGCTTTTGGAGCCGGACTGAATATTCTTACGGGGCAGACCGGTGCGGGAAAATCAATCATCATAGGGGCACTCAATGCGGTTTTGGGTGAACGGGCCGACACGGAAACCGTACGGGAAGGTACAAAAAAAGCTATTGTAGAGGCGATCATCCGAACAGGACAGAACGGGGATCCCGTAGTGGCCGATTTGTTGAAAGAGCATGACATCGATTGGCAGGGCGATGAGATCATTCTACGCCGGGAGATCCGGTCATCGGGCAGCCGGGCGTTTATCAACGATACCCCGGTTACCATTTCTGCACTGCGTGCCATTGGTGACAGGCTGGTAGACCTGCACGGCCAGCATGACCATCAGCTGTTGCTCAAACAGGAACACCACAGAGAGGTGATCGATGCGTTGACAGGTGTCCGGTTCCGGAAAGTGGAATACGATGAGATGTTTGGGAGATACCGGCAACTCAGAAATGAGCGGGATTCGCTTCGGAAAAAGGAACGGGATCTGAATGAAAAACTGGAACTGCACCGGTTTCAACTGCGGGAGCTGGAAGCCGCCGAACTGGATGTGGAGGCATTCGAAGAGATGGAAGCCGAGATGAAGCGGCTGGACCATGCGGAAGACCTTGATCAGAAAGCGGCATTAATAGGCCAGGCGGGTTCGGATGATGAGCGAAGCCTGATGGATTTGCTCGCCATCATCGAGGAGTCGCTGTCGGATATGGCAGAAATGGAGGAGGGTTTCCGCTCCTATCTGGACGAGTTGAAGTCTGCCCGGGTCAGTATCCAGGAACTGCTTTCGTATACCGAACGGTACCGGGCAGGAATTGAGTTCAACCCCTCGCGGCTGGAGGCATTGCGTCAAAAACAGGCAGAAATAAAGCGCCTGGAGAAGAAATACAACCGGTTGCTGCCGGATTTGATATCGTACCGCAATGAACTGCAGGAGTCGGTAAATCTAGCGGAGAATTTCGATCTGGAACTGGAGAAAAAGGAGAAGGAGCTGGCAGCTGCAGCCGGCTCTCTTGCGGAGTGCGCCCGGGCCCTGCATGAGGCCCGCCTGATTGCCGGTTCCGAGCTCGGTGACCGGATTTCGGAGGCACTCAGACAACTCGGAATTCCCAATAACCGGTTTGAGACCCGTGTAGATTGGCGGTTTGATGAGAACGGGGTAATTGATATTGATGGCCAACCGGTGGATTGCCATGCCGACGGCCCCGATGAGGTGGTTTTCTACATCAGTACCAACAAAGGGGAATCCCCCCGGCCGCTTGCCAGGATCGCATCGGGTGGGGAAATTTCCCGGGTAATGCTTGCCATGAAATCGGTTATTGCCCGGGATCAACATCTGCCGGTGATGATTTTTGATGAAATTGACACGGGAATTGGCGGAGCGGTATCCGAGCAGGTTGGCCGGACCATGCAGGAGCTCTCGGATCATTGTCAGATAATTGCGATTACACATCAGCCCCAAATTGCCGGTCAGGCCGATCACCATTTTAAAGTCGAAAAAGTGGAAACCGGCGACCGGACCGTCACCAATATCCGGAATCTCGATGATGAATTGCATGTCACCGAGATCGCATCACTGATGAGCGGAGCAGATGTGAGCGATCATGCCATCGCCAGTGCCCGGGAGATGGTAGCGAAAGCAAGGAGCAGACAGAACTCGTAGTACAGCACCTCCCGCTATCGCCCGAACCGGCCCCGCAAGACATATTAACGGGCGGATGTATGGCGAACAGAGATAAATTGAGATGTATACAGTCGTTTATAACCTTTGAGAATCATTGAAACAGCAGCAGAAAACCTTTACATACCGGGAGCTTCCGGTCAATTACCATGTTACCGGATCGGGTCCGCCGTTATTGATCTTTCACGGATGGGGAAGCAGTGCTGCGGTCATGATGCCGGTTGCCGGAGCGTTGGCCGGGATGCGGACCTGCTATGTCCCAGACCTTCCGGGGTTTGGTGAAACGCCGCCGCCTCCGGAGCCCTGGTCGGTAGATGATTACGTCGATTTCGCCGAAACGTTTACTGCTGAGATTATCGGTGAACAGACGGATATCCTGGGTCACTCTTTTGGTGGACGCATGATTATCAAGTGGTGTGTTCGCGAAAGTGCAAAGAAACA
>SLLW01000089.1 GCA_007133875.1 Balneolales bacterium
TAATACGTTCGTTTTTTTTTCGGATTTCGTTTTGTGCCTGTTCCTTGGCGATCAACGCTTCGTGGGCTTCCGTTTCGCTCTGTTCCAGATGTTTCAGCCGCCGGTCGAGTTCTTCCCGTGAAGATGAGGCACTGGCAATCCGTTCAAGCAGGGGGTTGAGTTCAGCCCGCACATTGTCGTACTCCTGCCGGGATACTGCTTTGTCGAGGAATTCCAGATCTTCCCGGTATTTATGGGCGCGTTCGGCACGGGAGGCCTGCGCCTGCAGGGATCGGGTTTTTTTGCGGACCTCAACCAGGATATCCTCCATGCGTTGCAAATCGGCACGGGTATCGGAGAGTTTTTTGAGTGTCTGTTTTTTCCGCTCCTTAAACTTGGTAATGCCGGCCGCCTCTTCAAATAACCTTCGCCGATCATTATTTTTGTCATTGAGGATCTCCTCGACCATTTTCAGCTCAATCACCGAATAGGCGTTCGCCCCCATTCCGGTATCCATAAAAAGATCGGTGATATCCCGCAGGCGGCAGGGTTTTTTGTTCAGAAGATATTCACTTTCGCCGGACCGGTAGAGCCGGCGGGTCATGGTGATATCCGAAAACTCGGTTGGCAGGACCCCCCTGTTGTTTATGATCGTCACCGAAACCTCGGCCATTCCAAGGGCTTTCTTTGCAGCCGTGCCGTTGAAAATGACGTTACTCATGGCTGCCGATCGCAAAAGGGAGGGGCGTTGCTCTCCCAACACCCACCGCAATGCGTCAACGATATTGGATTTTCCGCAACCATTGGGCCCGACAATAGCTGTGATGCCGCTGTCGAACTTGACCTTGGTCTTGTTGGCAAAACTTTTAAAACCGTGTAGTTCAAGCTCGGCAAGATACATGTAACATTGACCCGGTGGGTGGATTAAACGGTCATGATCTCTTCATCCTTGTCGTGAAGCATCTTATCAATGCTTTCGATATAGGAATCCGTGAGTTTCTGGAGTTCTTCCTCGGCGGCAAATCGCGTGTCTTCCGGCAGGGAATCGTTTTTTACCTTGTCCTTGATCTCATCCTTGATTTCACGGCGGGTATTCCGGACACTGATGCGCGCCTGTTCCGCTTTATCCTTCGCCACTTTGACCAACTCGGCACGTCGCTCTTCGGAAAGTACCGGCAGCGGAATGCGGATCATGGTTCCGTCATTATTGGGGTTCAGGCCGAGCCCGGACGACATAATGGCTTTTTCGATCTCCTTCATGGAGGATTTGTCAAAAGGCTCAACGGTCAGAAGGCGTGAATCCGGAGTAGAAATATTGGCAAGTTGGTTTAACGGGGTCTTGGTACCGTAGTATTCGACTTTGATACCGTCAAGAAGTTGCGGAGAAGCTTTGCCCGCCCGGATATGCCCGAGTTCTTTTTTCAGGAAGTGTGTCGCCTCTTCCATCTGTTCTTTTGCCTGGTCAAGGAATGGTTTTAATTCGGGTATCATAACATCTGAGGATAAAGTGATAATAACTGAGATTCAGATGCGAAATATATAACAAATTGGCAAAAAAAAAAGATACTCAATCCCAATGGACGCGAGTTCCGACATCCTCACCCTTGATCACTTTGCTGAGGTTGTCGGGCTCATCCATATTGAATACCAGGATGGGGGTTTTGTTGTCGCGGCAGAGTGTGAATGCGGTTAAATCCATGACGGAAAGTCTCAATCTCAGGACTTCGTCACCACTGATGGCATCAAATTTAATGGCATTCTCGTTTTCTTCGGGGTCACAGTCGTATATCCCGTTAACCCGGGTGCCTTTGAGGATCGCGTCGGCTTCAATTTCAATTGCCCGGAGCGAAGCGGCGGTATCGGTTGTGAAGTACGGATTACCGGTTCCGGCGCCAAAAATTACAACCCGTCCTTTTTCAAGGTGACGGACAGCCCGTCGCCGGATGTAGGGTTCGGCGACCTGTTCCATGCGGATGGCCGACATGAGCCGGGTATGAACTCCTTTTTGTTCGAGGGCATCCTGCAGTGCGATACTGTTGATCATGGTGGCCATCATCCCCATGTAGTCTCCCTGGACCCGGTCCATACCGAGCGTGGCTCCGCGAACACCCCGAAAGATATTTCCGCCACCGATGACAATGGCGATCTGGGTGCCGGTTTCTGCCGCCTGCCTGATCTCTTCGGCATAGCGGGTGAGCACTTCGCCGTCTATTCCGTGACCCTGTTTTCCCAGTAAGGATTCGCCACTCAGTTTCAGAAGTACTCTGTTGAAGTGTTTCACAATGACGCTCCGGTTCGTTGGATGTTGTGGGTTTGTAGCAGGCAGTTATGCCAGAAACTGCGGGGTAAAAAAAAGGCTGCCAATGGGCAGCCAGGAAATGCTGATGAAGTTACTGTCCGCCAAGCTGGAGGCGTACAAATGCGGTAACAAGGGGTGCCCCCGATTGTTTCAGATAGTCCTGAACACTCAGCGAACCGTCTTTGACAAACTTCTGCTCAAGCAGTACGCGCTCTTCAAAGAAGCGGCGCATTTTACCGGCAGCGGCTTTTTCGGCGATCTCTTCCGGTTTGCCTTCGTTGATCAGCTGCTCTTTGGCAATCTCTTTTTCTTTTTGAAGAACCGTAGTGTCCACCTCGTCACGTGTAACAGCGATCGGGTTCATGGCAGCAATCTGCATCGCAACATCTTTCGCAATATCAGGATTTTCGACCTTGCTTTCAAACTCGGCGAGGACACAAAGCTGGTTCCCGGGGTGGATATAATCGACAATCTGACCATCGGATTTCATGATTTTAAATTGTCCGATATCAATTTTCTCACCGATTTTCCCCACAAGATCCTTAAGCATGTCTTCCACTGTCAGGTCATTGACGGTCATCTTCAGAAGGGCATCCCTGTCGGCCGGTTCCTGCTCAAAAATCGCTTTGGCAAAGTCGTTGGCATTCTGCACGAATTCTTCGTTTTTTGCGACAAAATCGGTCTCACAATTCAGTTCAACAGCAACGGCTTTCTTTTGGTCGTCCGATATCAGCGATACAATAACACCTTGATTGGCTTCACGGTCGGCCCGTTTTTCGGAAACTTTCTGTCCCTTTTTCCGAAGCAGGTCGATTGCGGCTTCCATATCGCCGTTAGATTCGTTGAGGGCTTTTTTGCAGTCCATCATACCCGCGCCGGTCTGGTCACGGAGTTTTTTTACATCAGAAGCTGAAATACTCATGGTCTTGTCAATACGTGTCTTTGAAGTTGGGGTTCTGTAATTTTTTCAGCAGCGCGAAATCAAGAAGAAACGTTCTCTATTTCTCCTCTTTTTTACTGTCGGATTCGGTTTTTCCCTCATCACCGGCTTTTGCAGTTTCAACAGGCTGCTCTTTGGCTGCATCTTTGTCGGCTGCTTCCGGTTTCGCTTTTTCAGTACCTTTCGCTGCCGGCTTTTCACGCTCTTCATCAGATTTTCCGGCAGAACCTTTATCACCGGAATCAGTGGCGGTTTTTTGGCCTGCCGGTTTCTCATCGGCAGTTTTCGGCTTGCGGGACCGTTTCCGGCGGGTTGTTTTTACATCCGCTTCGGAGATCTCTTCGGTTGCATCATCACCGTCCTGTTTAGCCATGGATTCAGCGGCCAGTTGCTCCTCCTGATGAGCCTCACGTTCAGCCATACCCTCAATGATGGCATCGGCGACATTGGAGGCGACCAGTTGA
>SLLW01000432.1 GCA_007133875.1 Balneolales bacterium
AACGTCTTGCTGAGGAACAGCGGGTCGCCGACCGGGCCTATGAAGAGGGGTTGATCCCCGCTTATGACCTGACCCGCCTCCGCCTTGCCGAGCGGGATCTTGCGAAGGATCGCATCTCGTGGGAAGGGCAGCGGGAACTGGCGGCCCGGAACCTGGAACACCTCAGTGGTATTTCCAGTGATCAATTCCTGGAAAGCAGCACCTCGCTGAACCTGATGAAAGGGTATTCGGATGATATTCCGGGCAATGTCAGGCCGGAGATCAAAGCCCTGCAGGAAGCCGAACAGGCGGCACATCAGCAATATCGGGCGGCAAGGTCGGACTATATGCCTCAGGTTTATGCATTCCTTCGCCAGGAGCTTTATGAAGATGACCTCTCCATGCTGGAACCGGCCCGCGCCATGGGAATAGGAGTACGATGGAATATTTTTGATGGATTTAATCGCTCCCGACAGGTCCAGAAATCGGAGCGAAACCGCATTATCGCACGGGAACGGCTTGGTGAAATGGAGTCGCTTGCGTCACTTGACCGGTATCGTGCCGAAGTGGCCGTTTCGGTAGCCGAACAGCAGCTGGAAGTGTCGCGCGAAAAGCTGAACGACGCGGAAACCGGATTGCGCCTTTCAACAGAACGATATCGGTTGGGCCTGGCTCCGGTATCCGAAAAACTGGAAGCCGAAACCGATTATCGCAGAGCCGAAATGGAGTGGCTGGAATCGGTTTTTGATCAGCGCCGGGCCGTCATGGATCTCTTGCGGGCGGCCGGATTGATGGATATAGAACAAATTGTCATGCTTGAACAACAGGTAACGGGAGGATCATTGTGAGGAGAAAAAAAGTCGTTTTAATTTTGTTTGTACTGATCATTGGATTGTCGGTGGTGGCTATAGCTGTGATGGCATCCAAACAGAAATCAAATGACCGGCAGGGAGAGCTGGAGGGCCGGGTTAAACTTGAGTCGGTATATGTGGCGCCAAAAGTACCGGGCAGGCTGATGGAGGTCAGGGTGCAGGAAGGTGACATGGTACAGGCCGGAGATACCCTGGCGGTCATCGATGTACCGGAAATCTCCGCAAAGGTTGACCAGGCCCGCGGTGCCGTCACATCAGCACGGGCACAATATGAGATGGCCCGGAACGGCGCCACTATATATGATCGCCGGCGTGCCGAAGCACAACTGGATGCCGCTCTGGCTCAGCACGAATTTGCCGCTGCAAGCTATCGCCGGATGGAAAATATGTTCAACGATTCACTGATCGCCGCCCAGGAGTATGAGAAAATCCGCGCTCAATACCGGTCATCCAAATCACAGCTGGATGCCGCCAAAGCACAAAAGGAGGATGTTGATTCCGGAGTTCGAATTGAAAAAATCGAGATGGCTCGCGGCGACTACGAGCGGGCACAGGCTACCCTCCGTGAAGCAGAATCCGCCTGGGAGGATCGCATTATTACCGCTCCGGATGATCTGCGTATTCAAACCGTCGTTCTCAAACCCGGTGAACTGGCCACACCCGGATACAATCTGTTCTCCGGCTATCAGACCCAATCCCCGAAATTCCGGTTTACGGTACCCGAATCGGAAATGGCCGGATTTGAAGTTGGCCAATCCTATACCGTCCGTGGCGGTTTTGATGGCCGTACGCTTCCGGTGACATTGGACCGGATCACACCGCTTCCGCAATACGCCTCCATCACTACGATGTACCCGCGTCACGAACTGGGGGAGTCCGTCTATGAACTGCATTTTCGTCCTGCCGAACCCGGTCAGGCCGGCACCCTGCAGCACAACATGGTCTTTTTGCTGGAGAAGCCCGCACATCAATGATGATCAGGGCTCCGCAGGCCCGGGCATTGAAACAGCGGCATTACGTTCATCCGGTATCCCAAATTCATAAGATATATGTCATTTTTCCGCATCTTTTTCTTCATCGTCATGCGCGAATTCCACCGATTTTCCAAAAATTCGGTGGCCCTGCTCATTTTCATAGGAGCTCCGCTGCTCTACGGCCCCATCTTCGGGTTGCTCTATCAGGACGCCCAGCTCTACGACACCCCCATCGCGGTCGTCAATGAAGATGGCGGCATTATGGCCGACCGCATCATCGATGCGCTGGATGAAAATGAAAATATTCGTGTAGCCCATGTATTTTATGATGAACTGGGGCTCAGAGACGGATTTATAAGGGGTGAGTATTATGCGGTGGTCACCATCCCGGACCGTTTTGAGGCAGACATACAGCAGAACCGCAATCCCGAAGTGCGGGTGGCGATGAACGCGATGAACATGGTCATCACCAACTACACCAGCCGCTCGATCCAGCAGGTGCTCGGTACCATGAATGTGGGCACACAGATCGAATCACTGAAAAAAGCCGGATTGCCTCCGCAAGTGGCCGAAGAGCAGCACGGTGCGTTTGCGACCACCATCAGCATGTGGTTCAACCCGTCCAACAACTATCTGATCTTTTTGCTGCCGGGACTACTGGGAATGGTGTTGCAGCAGGTGTTTTTACTGGTGCTGGCGATCACGTTCAGCCAGGAATACGAGGAAGACTCCTTTATTGAACTGGTGCAGCAGTCGCGCTCGGCATTTGTGATTTTACTGGCCAAAACATTTCCGTACTGGGTGATGGGAATGCTGATGTGGCTCTTCAGCCTGCACGGACTTATGTACTATTTCCAAATCCCGATCATTGGCTCCCTTTTCGGAATTTACCTGTTTTCGTTTCTATTTGTGATGGCGATGAGCAGTATCGGGATTATGGTGAGTGCCGCCATACCATCCCAGCTGAAAGCCACGGAAATATTGATGGTAATCGCAGCACCGGCATTTCTGATCAGCGGATTTACCTGGCCGTTGTATCAAATGCCAGGCTCGGTCCAGTTTGTTGCGCACCTGATCCCCACGACACATTTTCTGGAGGGTTTTCGAAAGATGATCCTCGCCGGCGCTGAGCTGGTGCACCTGCAATCGGAGGTGTTCTTCCTGGTGCTGCTGACCATCATCCCGTATCTGTTGACCCTGTTGATCATCAAACGCAGAATTTGGATTACGGAAGCACACCATTCGGCACAGTTGCAAATGCAGTAGGCGCCCCGCTGTTGTGATTCACCGGCCCGGATGTGCCGGCGCGGACAACTGGGGCTGCCACATAGATTCTTCTATATGGAACAGGATTTTGGCACATAGAAAAGCATCTTGCCACACAGATCAGGATGCCGGCAGTTGGCTTACCGGCATCCCTTTCCGTATTCGTATGCAAATCCGGTTATTCCGCCGCGTCGGCATCCAGCCCGCGACGTCGCAGCAACGGAGCCACACCCGGTTCCTCACCGCGAAAATCGAGGTAGAGATCCATCGCTTCGCGGCTGCCTCCGCGTGAAAGGATGTGCTCCCGGTAGTGGTCGCCGTTCTCCCGGGTCAGTCCGCCGCGCTCCTGCATGTAGGCAAACGCATCAGCCGCCAGCACTTCACTCCAAATATAGGCGTAGTAATTGGCCGAATATCCACCCGAAAAGATATGTGCGAAATAGGGGGATTTGTATCTGGGCGGGACCGGTTCGTAATCAAGGCCGTATTTGGCGAGTGCCGCATCCTCAAAAGCGGTGACATTATCGGGGATGTCATCGGGCGAGAGGGTATGCCACTCCATATCGACCATCGTTGCAGCCAGGTA
>SLLW01000102.1 GCA_007133875.1 Balneolales bacterium
ATGGCGGGATGGCGGGTCGGTTTCTGTGTCGGTAATCCCAAGATTATTGCAATGCTTTCGCGCATCAAGGCCTTTTTCGATTATGGCATGTTCACACCGATCCAGGTGGCAGCGATTGTGTCACTTAAAAAAGATCAATCGGAGGTGCGGGAGCTGGCAAAAAAATATGAATTACGTCGTAATGCATTGATTGAAGGGCTCTCCCGGGCCGGTTGGGAGGTTCCCCCAAACCGTGGGGCCATGTTCATCTGGGCGCAAATTCCCGGGAAGTATCGTGATATGGGCTCGTATCGTTTTGCAGAGTGGCTTTTGGATGAAGCAGAAGTACTGGTCACACCCGGCACCGGATTCGGAAAGGCAGGTGAAGGCTATGTCCGCATGAGTCTGGTTGAAAACATCCACCGGGTCCGCCAGGCAACCCGCCAGATCCATCGGGCTTTAAAATAGCGTCCGGCAACCCGGGTAAACAAGACATCCAGCCTCACATTAATGGCACGAGGCTATTAATCGGAACAAAATCTTGAAAAAATCGCAAATAAAACAGCTGTTGCCGGTATTTCTCACAGCCATGTCTATCGTTTTGATCAGTATTGGCTGCGACCGCGAAGACCCGGATCCTTCGTCTGATGATCCTACCGATGCTCATGAAGAGATAGCAGATGAGAATAATGTTGACATCGTGAATATGTCGGAACTTTCTGACGAGGAGTCGTTCTGGAGGTTTATGAGCGAATATTGCGGCATGGCCTATAACGGGTCACTGACGACTGCCACAGAAGGCTTCGACCTGCTGGAAGGGGATGAGCAACTCATTGTCCATTTCCGCGAATGTTCGGATGATGAACTCAGACTTCCATTCCATATTGAGAGTGAACCCGGGCAGTGGGACCGGTCTCGTACCTGGGTTTTTTTCAATCACGGAAGTGACGGATTGGAGTTGCGGCACGACCATCGCCATGAGGATGGAACCGAAGAGGAGAACACCTGGTATGGGGGTGATGCGGTGGAAGGCGGAGAGCATTGGCAACGATTCGTCTACCCGCCCAGAACCGAGGAGGTGGGTGAGTTTATGGGATGGCGTGTGGAGATCCATCCCGGCGACCGATATACCTACGGAACCATGCGGGGTGATGCATGGACCTTCCGGGTCGATTTTGATCTGACAAGCCCTGTTGATCCTCCACCTGCGCCCTGGGGGTTTTAATAGCGCAGATGGTTGTTAATAAAGTTTGTACACAGGGCAAAGTGCAGAATGTGTTACGCCATTGCCGTAGCCGATTCAAACTGCTCATCCAAACGGGCGCGTTCACGCTCGACCGCATCGGCCAGTGACGCCAGATTTTCGTCACCATAGGCGTTTCCGGATGCAATTTCCCCGCAATATTCCATGCTTTCCACCAAATTGGTGTAGAGCGTCTTGAGACGTTTCATCGCTTTGGTATCGGAGAGGTCGGTCAGCTCTGTCTGCTTGCTGATGTAATCAACATACATTGCCATCTCTTTGGCAAACATATGCGGACGATTTTTCGGAACGAGGGATTCGCACCGGCCATAGATATGGTCGATCATCTCACGAAGTGAGTAGAACCGGTCGAACCATGCCAGGTTGGGTCCCGGGCAGACCGCCTGGGGACCGCGATGTTCTTTCAGAATACCCAATGAAATCAGCGCGCCATTACCGAGGTGATCGCACAGACAGGTTTTTTCGAGAATGGCCGACCGCTTTTTGCCTTTTTCCACATCATCGAGTTCCGAGCGGTTGATCTCGTCAATTTTCAACAACTGATACTGACTGGAGGCTGTACAGATCGGGTTTTTTGTAAATTCAGTATTAAACTGCAGAAAGCCTTTCGGGCAGGGGGATCCGGGTTTGTCTGTTTCGGCCCGGGCTTGTGTCCATTTTTCCGATCCGGTTTTCCGGACATTGTTAAACGGAACCCCAAGAGGTGACACACCACTCAGGTAGAGGTCATCTTCACCGGCATCCCGGAGCAGTTCCCGGGTGGGATCGTCGACCGGTGTGGCTTCGGGTACCAGCAGGAAAGGTGTGGCCCATCCGGTTTTATCCATGCCGTACTCATTCATCAGCCGTTCAGCTTCGCCGAAATTGCCGATACCACCCTGAACAGTGACCAGCGGATCCTCTTTCCCTGCAGATTCCGGATATTCCCAGCCCATACTTTCGTAGAAAGAGAGAATGAGCGGTTCAAATGTTTTGCACAGTTGATCCTTTTTTTCGTTGAATTCCCGGAGGATCGCCGGCAGAAGCTGTCCGTCAGATGCAAATGCATGGCCACCACAGTTCAGGCCCGATTCAATGCGGAACTCGGATACTTCCAGCCCTTTCTTGGCCAGGAACTTGCCCTGGATCAGCGCCGAGCGGAAATCGCTTACTTTCAGAACAATTGTTTTCTTTAATTCACCGGCGGCATCGCGGTAAAAATCGCGAAATTCCGACATGTAATTGTACAGGCGAGGGTTGAACCCGGCTGAGAGCACGACCGATGACCGGAGATTACTACGGGCAAATCCGCGAAAAGCAGCGTTAGCATCGCTGTATTCGTTGCTCATGGGTTCGCCATCATTATTATTCAACAGGCGGTCAACCTTGGCCATGATATTTACATCAATCGAACCCGGCTCCATCTGATCTGTCAGTTGTTTCTCAAGAGACTCCCGTTCTTTGGACGGAGCCATCGCCAACAACTGCTTCCATTTTTTCTTGAGCGTGGACGAATCCGGCAGCATTTCAAAATACTTGGCCTTGTCGTTATCAGAGAAGAAGGGCTGATTTCGGATATCATCAAATTTTTTCCGGACTACCTCTTCTACGGTGTTCAAATAGGCGGTAATCCGTTTTGCCCGGCCATCTTCTGTGCTGCGCGGAATACTTTCAAAGGGCAATTGGTATTCGTTTGCGTAATATTTCCGGATACGCTCAACCAGTAAATCATCAACAACGGAGATAACCGAATCGATTCCAAAGGGAGCTACGCGGATGGGTGTGTCGATCGAGTGCCCGGTCCCCATTACCGGAATGTGAAATTTATGTAATAAAGTCATGAAAAAGAGCTCGAAGTCAATGTAAGATGAAACCCTGTATTTTCGTCAACGATAACGTATAAGACGAAATATTAATCCTGAAGATGTTTTAATTATATTCAATATATAGTACGTTCCAAAATAATAGATATTTCAATCAGATACGAATAATTATTGTTTATTTCCGAACGCCAATGTTCTAAATTGTGTAGAAAGGAAACGGCTGTTCGGGCAGATTTTTGCACAGATGTGAGTTGCCACGGATAGGAAATGATATTCATATAATTCATTAATTACACTCAGCTATGAAATACCTGACAATGCTATTGGCACCAACCCTGCTATTTATGATGACACTATCGGCGTGTTCAACGGATTCGGATAGGGAGCAGCCCGTTACATTAAACAGTAACACCGGCTATTTTCAGATGCCTGATGAACAGCTCGACCTGGAAGAGTCCTGGGAACAAAATTTTTATGTTCAGCCAGTTGTAGAGGGGCTGAATGTCCCCTGGGGAATGGCATTTTTGCCAGATAGCCGTGTTTTGATCACCGAACGGTCCGGAGATATATTCCTGGTTGAAGATGGTGCGTTGCGGAGTCAACCACTGGAAAACA
>SLLW01000137.1 GCA_007133875.1 Balneolales bacterium
AAAATCATCTCACTGCTGTTTCACTTCCTGTAAAACCGGACTCGTCAAGTCAGGAAAATGAAGTTCGTGGCAACCTTGCTCTCTCTCCGAAACCGGCACCGGCACCCGACTTAAGCAACTCAAGTGACCCGGATGGGCATTCCCGGAAAGTCGAGTTAGAAAAAGTCTCCAATTTATTGCAAATCGAGGAGATTTGGTCTGACTATTTGCAGCAGCTGCAATCGACAGCCGGACAGATGCTCTACTATTCGATGCAGAAGACCCGTCCGGTAGAACTAAAAGGCGATCAGGTGACTCTTGAGTGCCCTGACAGCTTTACATCCGATATTATACATGAGCAGCAGCGGAAGTTGTGCGATATCATCAGAGAACATTTTGGGTTTGCTTTGCGTTTTACATCACGAATCGTTGAGACAACCAAGCGAACCGACACCATTGAAGATCCCTACGAACAGTTATCGATGCTTCTGAAAAAAGATACTACGTTGAAAAAAATAGTCGATCTGTTCGGTGCGGAGCTTGAGTACTAACGTGATTCGGCATGTAACAAATTACAACTATAGTGGAGCAGACCTATGAATATGGCAGATATGTTTGGAAAATTGAATGACTTGCAAAAGAAAATGGAAGAGGCCAAAGAGCAGCTCCATATGCTGGAAGTCGAAGCTGAGGCGGGTGGCGGCATGGTGAGAGTGACCGCTAACGGTAACCGGGAGATCACCTCCATCCAGCTGGATAAAAACATCGTGGATCCGAATGACACGGAGATGCTGGAGGATATCATTATTGCCGGAGTGAACCAGGCCCTGAAAAAAGCCGAGGAAGCCAGCCAGCAAAAGATGAGTGAAATCACCAGCGGAATGATTCCAGGCGGTCTTGACCTCAGCAATTTTGGCCTTAAATAGATCTCTATACCTTTACTACGCAAGTACCTGATGCAACTCATCTCAGAAACGCTTGAACAGGCTGTTGAACAGCTCGCCCGCCTGCCGGGAATGGGTCGAAAATCGGCACAACGCATTGCCATGCACCTTTTGAAACAAAACGATGAGCAGGTGTTTCATCTCTCACGGGCCATATCGGACCTGAAAAAAAATATCCGGTACTGTTCAACCTGTTATAATATCACGGATCAGGACCCTTGTCCGATTTGTAGTTCGGAAAAACGAAATACCGGTGTTGTTTGTGTCGTCGAAGAACCTAAAGATGTCTATGTGGTTGAGCGAACACAGGAGTTTACCGGCCGTTACCATGTGTTGGGAGGGGTCATTTCACCTCTGCAGAATATCGGACCGAACGAACTGCGGATCAACGAACTCATTGCACGTATCCGTGACGGAGAGGGTATCCGGGAACTGATTCTTGCCCTGAACCCCGATGCGGAAGGGGAAGCTACCGGGTACTATATCAACAAGCTGGTGCATCCCATGGGGGTGAATGTAACCCGAATCGCTCACGGCATACCAATGGGTACCGATCTTGAGTTTATCGACGACGCCACATTAACCCGTGCATTTGCCGGCCGACGGACGTTCTGATAACGTATAACTGATGTCCATATCAGTATATTTCCCGATGGAATCCCTGACAAAAAAAGGTGCCCCCACTTGCCATTTTCAGCGTCTGGAAGCACCTTTTATCACCAAAAAAACGGGCATCAGAAGAAGAACTGCATCTGCATCATCACCACATGTGCAACATTGTCAAAATCTACCGAATCACTCTCCTGAGTGCGAAGATTATAAGCCAGGATAATCCGGTTATGGGTAAACGGGCCGCCTTGCAACGCGCTCAGGCTGTATGATCCACCAACAGTACCAAATACCTGGGCTAAGGAATCAAGTTCTCCACCATCACCATACCAGTATTCACCCATAGCGAACAGTTCAATATGAGGCTTGAGAAGAAATCCGCCGAACAGGGAACCGCCGACATAATTTTGCACGCCAAACGGTTCCACTTCCTGGTAGCTGATACCGATCACATCCGCTTTTACCCGAACCGGCTGATGCCCCGGAAGCGGGCCCCAGTACGCATTGGCAGAATATGAAACATAATTGCGGCCCACACCGCTTATTTGAGTAAGCGGATTTTGTGATGTATTGACACTGACATAGGCACCTACTTCAAGTTCATTTCTGGCTCCGGGCCAGTGGGAAGCTGATGCACTGAATGCCATACCATCTGTTGCAATGCCATCATTGACCGGATCGTGACTGATGCCTCTTCGGAAATTCAACTGGTTGTGACCGTTATGCAGAAATCCCCGCAATTCCCAACTGGGATTGCTCCAAAGAGCCTCAACCCCGTAATCGCGTCCGTCGGCACCAATCGTCATACGTGCCCATTTATCAGAAATTGCCGGGCGGTCAATGGCATCGATATTGGCGTGTCCTGTGCGGGCATAAGCACGTGGCTGTGTACCAACAAACCGGCCGGTTCGCAGAGTCAGGTTTTCATTCACGTAATACTCGCCGCGTACATCCAGCCAGGTCGCTGATGCACCTGACCCTTCCATCTGCAGAAACAGGCCAAGCTGATCCGAAATATTGGCAGAAAACCGAAGACGCAATCTTCGCAACCCAAATCCAATCCTGTCCTCTTCATCAGATGTAAAAGTCACCCTTGGCTGGACGGTTCCACCCAGTCTGAGAGATACATCCTCTGTAGCTGTTTTTACAATTCCGCTTTCACTCTCCTCCCCAAACACATTCTTTGGTGCTGCCATGGTTATTACCAATCCCAGTGCTACCAATACATATGTAATTGTTTTCATAAGCGCTATCCATTCACGGTTAATAGTTTATCACACCTCCCGAAACTTCACATTGCTCTTCCGGAGATTGAGCCGGATGCCTCATTGATATCTACGAAATAAAATCAACAGGCATTGATCAACTTATTGTTATTTCGTTAAGTAAATATGAATGTTTTTTCCGAAAAACCTGCTAAAACAGTCGTGTCTGTACGGTTTCTTTCTTTTGGGCATCTTCAATTTGCGGGCGGGCATGTTCACCCCGGTAAATGGATAGCATTTCCGGTGCGAATTTTTTGTCAAACATTCTTCGCGAAAATCCATCAATAGCCCGTTGGCCGTTATTGGTGATGGCCAGCATTCCGCTGTCATATTCCTGAAGAAAGCCGAACTGACGCATATCATTGACCATCAGGAAAGTAAGTTGGGGAATAAAACCTGTCTGGGATTCGATATGGCTGCGATGATTGTTGTCGTCGGGAGGATAGACGGTCATTCCCAAAATATTGAATTCCACTTCGGTCAGCGGATACCCTGATGAATCTTTGGTAAGCAGGTGGTCCCAGGCGTTTTGACTGTAATATAGTCCAAACCAGAATTTTGCTTCTTTTACCAGTTTTTTTGTATGGGCACAGGCAAAATACTCCCCCGAGGGCGCCCTTCTTGGTTCGCCCCGTGACCGGTACATCGCTACAAGGGATGCCAGGTCGAGTGTGTGTAAATTCGGCGGATACACAAAAAAGTCTGGAGACTTTTTTTGCATAATAACCTCGTTAGCCAACTTTTTGCTTGATCAGATCCAGAACCGCACCCATATCCATGGATTCTGCATCCTTGTTTTTCGGTATACTGATATTTTTCTTACCGTACTTTATATACGGGCCGTAGCGCCCCGTCAT
>SLLW01000049.1 GCA_007133875.1 Balneolales bacterium
CATTGAATGATTTTCGACCATGTCATTACGAGACGATATCTTCGGAACCAAGGCCCTCAACGGCTACCGATCTTCCAAATCGAACAATAAAACAAAACATCGTTTTAAGCTGAATCTTCAGAAGCGACGTTTTTACATACCGGAGGAAGATCGCTGGATTACATTACGGGTTACCTCAAATACCGTACGGACCATTAACCGTAAAGGTATTTATGCGGTATTGAATGAAGCCCGAAAAAAAGGCACTCTTAACAAAAATATCTAATTTCCGTTATGGCCAAGGCAAAAGGTAACCGCGTACAAGTTATTCTTGAATGCACCGAAGCACCCGGTACATCAAGGTATGTTACAACAAAGAATCGAAGGACGACCACCAATCGTCTTGAGTTGAAGAAATTCAACGCGAAACTCAGAAAGCACACCCTCCATAAAGAGATTAAATAAGGAATTTTATTATGGCCAAGAAACAGGTTTTCGGCGAACAGGTACTTGCTGCAAAAGCAGCCCAGAGAAAAATGGCCAAAGTTATTGTCTCTAAAAAGACAAGTAAAGGCAAAGTTGCATTTCACGAATCGACTGTTGACCAGGATAATGTGAAGGATTTTATTTCCCGCAGTAAATCCTGATATCCCTGGCCCCGGCTTCGTTTTTCAAGGTTACACATCCATTTGTGTAACCTTTTTTTGTTTCAGGAATCTGACTAATTTACCCATACAGAGGTTTTCTGCTGTAGAAGTAACCGTTAAGTATTTCTTTCTGATGAACTTGCGATCATTAATTCGGCTATGAGCAAAACATACGATACCATTTTAAGCGACCTGAAAGATGCCATGAAGTCCAGGGAGACGAAAAAACTTCAGGTTTTACGATCCCTTAAATCAAAGATCCTTGAAAAAGAGATCAGTGAGCGTAAAGGCAGCGATGTTACGTTACATGAAGAGCAGGTTCACGAAGTATTGATGAAAGCTGCCAAACAGCGCAAGGACTCCATCTCGCAATTCAGCGATGCCGGCAGAACGGATCTTGCTGAAGCGGAAGAATATGAATTGAAAATAATTGAATCCTATCTTCCGAGAATGCTCGATGAAGATGAAATACGAAACATTGCATCAGAGATCATCGAAAAAACAGGTGCATCGTCATCTTCTGATATGGGAAAAGTTATGGGGTCACTCATGCCCCGGGTTAAAGGCAAAGCGGATGGAGCCCTGGTGAACAAGGTCGTTCGTGAACTCTTAGGATAATTATGAATTTACTGGACGGCATTGCTTTATTGTTTATACTTTATTTTGCCTGGAAAGGATTTCGAAACGGATTAGTCAAGGAAGTGTTTCGCATTGTCGGTCTGGTACTTGCAGGATTTGTTTCATTCCAGTATGCCGATACTGCCGGAGGATTGCTGAACAATTATTTTGAAATTGATCCATCATATTCCCCATATGTTGCATTTGCCTTTCTATTTATAGCAGCCATGATTGCTGTACAAATTGGAATAGCATTCCTTGATGCACTTATTCAATTGCTGCTTCTGAGTATTCCGAACCGCTTTTTCGGATCGATGTTCGGTATTCTTAAAAGCAGTCTTTTTATCAGCATAATCCTCATTTTACTAGCCGGTTTCGGCTTTCCGGAAAACGAGACCCGGAAACAGTCCCTGTTATACAAACCCATTTTAAAAGTTGCCCCAGCATCATATGATATTGTCGCCAGAGTCTTACCGGGTGTGAAACCTTATAATGACTCCGTTGAACGGTATCTCTCTATACCCGAGATAATAGATTAAACTCATGGCCAATTTTCAAACTGTCAACAAACAACTTGAAATAATTGAAAGAGGAACGGTGGAAATTGTTCCGAAAGATGAACTGGTTGAGAAACTCAAAACATCGTACGATAGTAATACCCCTTTGAGAATCAAGCTGGGGTGTGACCCGACACGGCCTGACCTTCATCTCGGACACTCCGTTATTCTCCGTAAAATGAGGCAATTTCAGGACTTGGGACACCATACAATCCTGATTATCGGAGATTTTACAGCAATGATCGGCGATCCCTCTGGTGCCAATAAAACCCGTCCCGCACTCACACGCGAGGAAGTAGTCGCAAATGGTAAATCCTATTTCGAACAGGCCTCAAAAATACTGGATCCTGAAAAAACCGAGATTGTCTACAATTCCGAGTGGCTGTCACCGATGAGTTTTGAGGATGTGATCAAGCTGGCATCCCATTATACCGTTGCCCGAATGATCGAGCGGGACGATTTTACCAAACGTTATCAGAACAATGACACCATTTCGCTGCACGAGTTTCTCTACCCGCTGGCACAGGGACAGGATTCGGTACATCTCAAATCAGATCTCGAGCTGGGGGGAATTGATCAGAAATTCAATCTGCTGGTCGGACGTCATCTGCAGCGGGAGTTTGGTCAGTCGCAGCAGATTTGCCTGATGATGCCGCTACTGGTGGGTACAGACGGGACGCAGAAGATGTCCAAGTCTTATGATAATTACATCGGCATCGATGAGAAACCGGAAGATATGTATGGAAAAACACTCTCTATTCCAGACTCACTGATTTATACCTATTTCGAGTTACTTACCGATGTGGAAGAGTCTGATCTTCCCGAAATTAAAATTAAAACGGAACAGGATCCCAGAAACTCAAAACACGATCTCGCCTGGACCATCACGAAATTGTATCACGGATCAGAAAGAGCCGATCAGGCCCGGGCATATTTCGAAAAAACGGTTGTCAATAAAGATATACCGGATGATATCGAAGAGTTTCCCCTGGAAACCGGAACAACTCACCGTTTACTGGATGTTATGAAGTCGGTCACATTTGTCTCCAGTAACAGCGAAGGACGCCGATTGGTTACCCAGGGAGGGGTATCTCTTGATGGTGAAAAAATCACAGATCCTCAATTCGAGTTTCAGCTGGAATCCGGTCAGGAGCTGGTGCTGAAAGTGGGCAAGCGGAAGTATGGTAAACTAACGGCTTCCTGATCTGCCGTTCTCTGCTATTTTTTTGCGTAATAGACACACATTGGTGGAATATTGCGGTATTCCATTTCAGTCCCGACGTTTTTAAAGTGTTTCTGGAGGTGTGACTTCAGATGGGACGAAGTCTGATAACCCAAAAAAGCCCCTTCTGATGTCAGCAAACCTGCCGATTTATCCAGTATCGTATTCTTTACCTCCTCTTCCAGGAATGAAAATGGTATACCGGAAATGATGTAATCCACCGTTTCCCATTTCATTGATTCTGCTATTTTATCCAAGGACTCCACACTTTTGTGGATGACGGTCAGCCGCTCATCGTCAATATTATTCAGATCTTTGACAAAACTTTCGTTGGTTTCGATAGCCGCGATGTGCGAACCCGCAGTCAACTTATCCAGCAAGACCTTCGTAAAAACTCCGTCGGCCGGACCAAACTCCATCACCCTGATATCTTTAGAGAAGTCAATATACTTGCACACCCGCTCTATCGTAAACCGCGATGTTGGTGTGATGGAAGCAACTTTAGGGTCTTTCAGGAAATTCTTCAGATATGAGATGGTACCCATCTTGGTAAATCCTTCTGTTTTGAATGTCGTTTAATGGAGAAATTTCATCTAAATCACCATGAAAAGTAATAAGACTTTTC
>SLLW01000436.1 GCA_007133875.1 Balneolales bacterium
ACTGGATCGTGCCGGTAACACCCGGCTTCATAGTGACGGGATCATCCGTGTTACCCAGATGCAGCAGTATTACAATAACAACATGGAAATCAACCTCTCATCCATCCCTAATCCACTGCTGGTACCGGTCGTTCAGGAATTTTCATTTGTGTCTGACCCAAATCGTTTCAAACCCATGGATATACCGTTCTATATGAGCGGCGTGATCGAAGGTGCTGTTAAACGGCAAATGGGAGGTGAATTGCATGGACTCGGAGGAGCACGTGTATTGCTTCGCCAGGTCGACGGGGAGTACGAAGAGACCATGAGGACCTTTTCCGACGGTTCCTATTATGCCATGGGGATCCCCCCCGGACACTATGAGTCATGGGTGGATACCACACAACAAGTCTTTCTGAATGCCCGATCGGAACCCCCTGTCAGACGTTTTGAAGTACAGGCACTTGCTGACGGAGATTTTCTTGAGGATCTCGATTTTATATTATACCCCCGGGATGAGATGGAAGAGGAAATCAGGGAAGAGGAGGATCTGCAGGATCAATTCTCCGAAAAGTCAAAAAGTGCGTTACGCTATTTTGTGTTGGCGCAGCAGGCGTTTTACCAACGAGACTTTACGACATCACTTGATATGGTCAATCGGTCACTGGAACTGTATGAGACCGATTATGGATTGGCGCTAAAGGGGTCAATTCAATTTGTAAAAGGCCGTCGTGAAGAAGCCCGTGAACTTTGGGATATGGCAATTGAGCGAAATCCGCTGATTGTAAAACCAGACATTGAACAGTTAGAAATGATGATACGTATTGAAAGAGGTGATAGTATCGATTCCCCGAACGGAGAGAACTGAATATGAAAACAATGATAATTTCAAACATAACCCAAACGGGATGTCAGATCAGCCGTCATTCCCGAATAATTCCAAGCGGAATTCTGACCTTCTCTTTTTTTCTGGTCTGGATACTTCTGGCAAATCCGCTGTCTGCAACTAACCCGGTGCCGGTAACTTCGGACAATGAATCTCTGGATGGCTCGCAGTCAGAAAATCCATCGGTCACCACACATCGCTCATTTGCTTCCGGGGGACTTCCGGAGGGGCATGTAACGGCACTTGAAGTCATGCAGCTGGAACATCGGGTTGGTGATGTGCTGACACGAGCGTTGAACAACCATTTTGAATCCTCCAGGTATCTGCTTGATGTGACCATTGATTTGACTTCAAGTACGGTTCTTCAGGAAATCCCGATACCGCTGATACGTGAATTTCCGAACCGCTTAGAGGAGGAACTGCCCGGCCTTCCCCATATACCAGAGGACATGGTGCGCGAGTTAGGTTCTACCTATGAGCCGGAACATGGGGTATTTCTGGCTCAGAAAGTACGTATACCGGAAATCGAAAGATTTCGGATCGTTTTACATGCCGATTCGCTGTTTGATGAAAACGATCTCGATTTGATGCGGCAAATTATACGATCAAAAATCCGCCTGGATACTGAGCGGGGGGACACCATAGAACTGGTGCAACAACGTATTGGCACGGAACCAGATCCGGAGCGGGAAACGTTGTATAGTCTGATTAATTCTGATCGTTTTATCTACTTGTCATTGGCCATAATTTTGTTACTCGGCATTTTCATGAGTTTGATTTTGTGGTATTTGACAGTATTTCTGCCAAGACAGCAACAGCAGGAGACAGCGGCATTGGTTTCATCGCTCGGTTCCAGCCGTTTATCTGATAAAGAGAAAGAGGAATTGAAAATGAATTCAAAAAGTGAAAGCCGGGAACAGCAACCGCACACCTCACCCCAGGATTACCTGATGCAGATCATCCTGAATAATCCCGAGCAGATCGGACGCCTGTTCACGTACTGGCATGTGCGTGAAGGTGACCGGGGGTTGGAGCGGGCAGCATTGATACTTTTAAAAACGGATCCGAAACTGATGGGCTTGCTGCAGCCAACCATGCCGAAAGAGTCGTACAACAAGCTGGGGAAAATGGTGATATCTCCAAATGCATTGGATAAACCAGTTGACCATGAGTTTTTAAGCCAGTTTGCTGATGAACTGCGCGCACGAGAGTATCAGACCGGCGGACGGGAGGGGTTTCCCATCATGTCAACGTTCGACTTTCTGAACTATATCGACGATGAACGGCTTATGGATATTTTAAAATCCGAAACAGATCCTGTAAAAGCTTTGGTACTGAGTCATTTATCCAGCAACCGGAAAAGCCGGGTGCTCCAGGAATTCGGACTTGAGGAGGCAGGTAAAATTCTTTATTGCATGTCTCAGATTCGGAATATTCCCTATCAGGAATACGAAAAAATTGCAACCCGGTTATTTGACAATAGTTTCCGCGCAAATACTGATGATAAAAACCATTCGGAAAAGAATATTGACCAGATTGTATCCATTATTGAATCCGTACCGCCATCCAATCAGGAAAAATATATTCGCCAGCTCGAAGGAATCGCTTCAGAGCTTGCCGCCCATGTCCGGCGGCGCATCATTACCATGGAGCGCATTCCGGAGATAGAAGTATCTGTGCTGGAAGAGACCGTTGAGACCATGTCTCGCCGGGATCTTGCTGCCGCGCTGGTGGGGACTGATGAAATCCTGAAGTCCCGGCTTCTGCAATTTCGCCCTCGAAATGAAGAGAACCAGATTCGACAGCAGATTCATGAACTGGAAGACCTTTCGCGTGATGCAATAGATGAAGCCCGCAGGAAATTACTGAATAATATCCGCGACATTCGCAACCGCAAGGGATTGAATCGGTCACGTATCGGGCCAATGATGAAACAATCATCATGATAAAAAAAATGGTACATATGCTCTCTGCTGGAATAATGCATATATCCGGCAACAAGCAAAATCCGGGTTTTGCTGCTGCCGGGACAAAATGCATGGGCATCACCCTTGTGCTGGTATTGATTGTTTCCTCTGCTGGTATTAATTCGTGTACCTCAACCAGCCAAATCCCGCTTTCCGTGCGTGAAAAACAGGAGGAACAGCAACGAGCCGATACTACGCTTGCGTTTTTTGAGTTCGTTGACCAAGAAACCGAGGACGAAGAGGAGCTCCAGCGGGTGGAGGAGATGCGAAAGGCGGTTATGGAGGAGTTGGATGAGGAGTATCATGAACAGGCCAATACGGCTATCACGCTATATGTGAATGCACAGAGAGCCTATGTGGAGAGAAACCTAACCCGGGCGTTGGGCTTGATCAACAATGCTATTCAACTATATGAAATGGCGGATTTATATGCCCTTAAAGGAATGGTGCACAGGGCCCGGGGGGAAATGGATGCAGCCCATGAAAACTGGGAGATCGCAGTTTCGCTCGACAAAGAGATCGTGTCGGAGATGTACCCCGGTATGAAGCAGTGGTATGAAAATCATTATATGCCGTAACCGCCTTTGAGCTGTATCTGAGCGTATTGAAATAAGTTGCTGATACCTGTTCAGGTTGTAAACACTGGATTCAACTGTAGAAAATCGATACTTTAGCCCTGCTATATAAGTTAAAGCATTACACCATTTGGATTTATCCCGACAGACGAACGGACTTTCGCCCAGTTCAATCTGTCCACTGCTCCCGTCTGCCGCTAAGAAAACCGGGCCGGTATTTTCGATTGCACTGATTC
>SLLW01000152.1 GCA_007133875.1 Balneolales bacterium
ACATCATTGATATCGATTTTGACGCCAGTACACTATCCGACGAATTTGCTGATGGGGGTGGGGACGCACATTTCACCGGCGCGTTTGTCGGGATGTGCTGCCAGGATCTGACCGGAAGACGCAAACCGGCTGACTTTGACTACTTCGAATACAAAGAAGGGCGGTAAGCCGGCCGGGATTTTACAAGGGGCATCAAAGACAAGCGGGTCTGGATGATAATTTTTTGTAGTGCGAAACTAAAATCGGCTTAATTTGCATTAAAAGCCGATTTTGAAGTGAGCCGAAGATCGGATTCGAACCGACGACCTACGCTTTACGAGAGCGTTGCTCTACCAGCTGAGCTACTTCGGCTTGAAGAATGCCTGTTTGTGATTTGCAAATCGCTGCCTGGATTCCCGGAATCGGCCCGGTATTTTGAAAGCAGGGTCAAATATACGGAGTTTCGGGTTTTGGAAAAAGGTGGGATTGCCCGGGATGGTGCCAAACATCAAGATTCAGGCCGATATACACGGACCCGGTATCTTATGGTTCCCTGCCCCGTGATTCGTATATTTGGCTTTTCCCGATCACACAAAACGGACCGACACCTGCCATGACCGCACTCCTGATTCTTCTGCTCACCGTCGTTGTTACCATGATGGCCTGGTACGTTGTACCCCAATGGCAATATCAGGGCATGCTGAAACCCTATGAAGCCTGGCGGGAGGGAAAGTGGCATCAGTTGATTACGTCCGGTTTTCTGCACGCCGACGGATCACATCTGCTGGTTAACATGTTCGTTTTTTTCTTCTTCGGGCCAACCCTGGAGCAGGAGATCGGAACCGGCCTATTTCTGCCGCTCTACGCAACTGCGCTCATAGCTTCCAGCCTGCCTACCCTCTTACAGGAACGCGATAACCCGAGGTATGCCAGCCTGGGCGCATCGGGTGCGGTTGAGGCGGTTCTGTTTGGATATATTGTGATGTTTCCTCTGAACAAGATCTATATCATATTCATCCCGATCGGCATACCGGCTATTGTGTTCGGCGGACTTTTTCTGCTGTACAGCTATTATGAAGCACGCCGTCGCCGGGATAATGTCAACCATATGGCGCACATTGCGGGTGCCATTTACGGAGCCGTGTATACACTCCTGCTGGTTCCCGATGCGTTTTCACGATTCCTCTCCCATTTCGGGTGGTAATCGGGTCTTCGAGTGGTGATCTGACAAGCCCCGGCCTGCACTGACAGACCGGCATGATCGGTCAGGCCATACTTTCCGTGATGGTGGATATGAACGAACAGGCAGTAAGTCCTCCGGACTTCTTGACCGGGCTATTCTCCACTGGCCTCAAGCCTACCCGTTCCTGCTGCGAAACTCCTGCATGAACGTGACCAACGCCTCAACACTCTCTTTCGGGCAAGCATTATAGATACTGGCCCGGATTCCGCCTACACTGCGGTGACCCTTGAGTCCGCTCATACCGGCTTTTTTTGACTCTTCGATGAACGCCTTTTCTAGCGCTTCATCCCGAAGCCGGAACGTGACATTCATCAACGAACGTGATGCCTGCTCCGCAGTTCCGCGGTAGAAATCATCCCTGTCAATTTCATCATACAGAAGTGCCGCCTTCTCCTTATTCAATTGATCGATCGCTTCCAGACCCCCTTTTTGCTCAATCCACTCCAGGACATAGTTGAAAATGTAAACTCCGAAGACCGGAGGGGTATTGTAAAGCGTGCCGACCTGGGTTGGATAGGAGAGCATGCTTGCAACATTTTCTTTGCGGGCTTTCTCAAGGAAATCCTTGCGCAGAATGACAATGGTGAGTCCGGCCGGTCCCGCATTCTGCTGGGCGCCGGCATAGAGCACTCCATACCGTTTGATATCCAGCGGACGCGACAGGAAGTCCGATGAGGCATCGCAAACCAGCGGAGTACCGTCCGAGTCGGGCTCGTTCCGGAACTGGGTACCAAAAATGGTGTTATTGGAGGTAAAATGGAGGTATTCGCCTTTTCCTGAAAAGCTGAGCTCATCATTGCCGGGGATACGGTTGAAGTTGGAATCCTCGGAGCTGAATGCAACATGTACATCACCAAAAACTTTGGCTTCTTTGATCGCTTTTTTTGACCAGCTTCCGGTATTGATGTAATCCGCCGTTTTTTCAAAATTAAAATTGTAAGGCACCATCATAAACTGAAGGCTTGCCCCACCCTGGTAAAACAGTATCTCATAGTCATCTCCCAGACCAAGGATGCGGCTGAGACGTTCCCGGGCCTGACGGTCGATTTCGGTGTATTCGGGGCCGCGGTGGCTCATCTCAATAATGGAGGCTCCCGCCCCCTGATAATCCACGAGTTCTTTTTGTGCTTTTTCCAGTACTTCCAGGGGTAGTGCGGCGGGTCCTGCACTAAAATTATGGGCTCTTTTTTGATTCATGATAACAGATCTCAGAATTTATGTGATTTCGTCAGTTTGTCGTTTCCGGTTTTCCTGCATGAAATAATTAAAATGTGTGAACAAGCAGACCGGAGCGTAATTTTGGCTCAAACCATGTCGATTTGGGTGGCATCAACTGATGTTCATCTGCCACCGACATCAGCTCTTCGATTTGGGTCGGGTACATGCTGATCGCCAATTCGGCACCCCCTTTGTCAACCACCCGTTCCAGCTCTTCGGTACCCCGGATCCCCCCGACAAAGGAGAGGTTCGGATCGGTCCGCTGATCCTTGATTCCCAGCATGGGCAACAGGATATGCTGGTGAAGGCGGGAGACATCCAGTTGTGCTACGGTCTCCCCGGAATCATTCTCCGGCAGATTCAGGCTGTACCACTCGCCACCGGTATAGATGCTGATCCGTCCGGGAACTTCCGGTACCGGATTGGCCGGGTGTTGCACATCAAAAGATTCGTTCAACTGATCGAGGAAGTTATCCGGTATTTGTTTGACCAGCCGGTTGTAGGCAAGAATCCGCATCTCATCCATTGGAATAATTACCGCCGGGAAAAACTCGAATTCATCATCCCCATACGTACCGTCACGTAGCGTTTCAGCAACCCGAGATGCACTTTTGCAGCGGTGATGGCCGTCGGCCACATAGAGGGAATCCACCTCCCGGAATGCATTGACAAAAGGCTCGTTATCTTTGATTTTCCAGACCCGGTGGATGACTCCGTCGGATGCCGTGAACGCATAAACCGGCTCCGATGAGGAGAGCACACGATTGGTCAGCCTGGTGATGGTGTCATCAGATTTATAAGTGAGCATCACCGGTTCGGCATGCGCGCGCTGGGTCAGAATGTGCCGCGTCCGGTCATCCTCCTTGTCGGGGCGCGTCAGTTCATGTTTCAGTATCCGGTTTTCATCGTAATCCTTCACCGAAACATTGGCGAAAAGTCCCGTTTGGGTATGGGTGCCCATCTGCTGCTGATACAAATAAAGCTGGGGTGTCGGGTCTTGTATCAGAATCCGGTTCTCTTGCAATCGCTTCAGATTATCCGCCCCGGTCTCATAAACCTCATCAGAGTACAAATCTGTGCCATCTGGCAGATCTATCTCCGGGCGGATGACATGCAGGAAGCTGTTGGGCCGGCCTTTTGCCAGTTCGTTTGCCTCTTCGGTGTTAATGACATCATAGGGAATAAATGCAATCTCTTCGA
>SLLW01000220.1 GCA_007133875.1 Balneolales bacterium
ATCGGAAAACCCGTGTACGATTTTGGCAAGGGTGTTGGCGGTGCAGGGAACAATGGCGATCAGATCCGCCCATTCGGCCCACTGGATGTGCTGTGTCCAGTTTGTGCTTATTTCCGCACTTGATTCGGGAAAAATGCGGACGGGTACGTCGTGCCGGGTCAGTGCCGCAAACGTATCGCGACCGACAAACCGGGTCGCAGCCCCAGTCATGGTAACTCGTACCTCAGCACCTGATTCCTGTAATTGACGGACCAGATAGACCGCTTTGTAGGCGGCAATGCCACCGGTGACACCGATGACGATATGTTTGCCGCGCATCATGGCAATCAGCGGTTCTCTTCTTCGTCGTTATCTGTTCCGCGGAAATAGACTTTATCCTGCAGCAGTTCATTAACGGCACGCTGGGTGGGGTGGGTACGCGCCTCGTACTCTTTGGTGATGCGCTCCTGCTCTTCGTTGAACGTATACTCTTCTTCATCTTCAAACCCTTCGAAATATTTCAGTTTTTCGTCGAGTTCCATCTTTTCCTGCGCAGCAATCTGACGCGCACGTTTTGACAAGATCACAATACCTTCGTAGATATTGCCGGTGGTATCCTGAATTTTTTCAAGATTAAGCGACTTGACTCCCATGGTAATAACGGTCAATTGGTATAAGATTAATTCATAAAGGAGGCGACCAGACGTTGAAGCTCCCGGTAACAATGTTCCAGATCATCATTGATAATGACATTATCAAATCGATCGGCAAATGAAAGCTCCATTCGGGCCCGGTCCAGGCGAAGCTGCAGAGATTCATCGGTTTCCGTGCCCCTGTTCCTCAACCGCTCCACAAGTACCTTATCGGATGGCGGTTTGATAAACACAGACAAGGCATCGTCTCCATAGCGTGCCTTTACATTCAAGGCTCCTTTAACTTCGATATCGAACAGAACAAAATATCCTTTTTTTAGTTCATTTTCAACTTCTGAAAAGAGCGTACCGTACCGTTTTCCGCCGTAAAACTCCTCCCATTCCAGAAACTCGTTATTGGCGACGGCCTCATCAAACTGCTCACTGCTCAAAAAGTGATAATCCCTGCCATCGATTTCGTGCGATCTTGGCGGACGTGTGGTTGCCGAAACCGAGAACTTAAGGTTGGGAAAATCGTTGAGCAGCCTTCGTGCCAACGTTGTTTTGCCGGCCCCGCTGGGTGCCACAAGAATAATAACTTTCCCTTTTTTCGGATGCCGCCGGGAAGTAGCCGGATTGTTTTGGATCACGCGATGTTCTGTATTTGTTCCCGAATGTTTTCAATGATTTCTTTCATCTCGACAACCTTGCGCGAAATGCCCGAGCTGTTCGCTTTGGAACCGATGGTGTTGACCTCCCGGTGCATCTCCTGTAGTATGAAATTAAGCTTTTTCCCCTGTGAGGCATCGGTGTCGAGACATTCTGTAAAATAGGAGATATGGGAATCCATCCTCACGAGCTCTTCCGAAATGTCAAGCCGGTCGGCGATCAGGGCGACCTCTTGTTCCAGCCTCTCCTGGTCCACCCGGTTGTCATCCATTAACTGATCCAGGCGCTCACTCAGTCGTTTTTTGGTCTCGGGGATGCGATCCTTTTCATTTTCACTCACATCCGCACAATGCCCGCGCAGAATCTCCATCCGCTCCGTCAGGTCTTTCTGAAGGTTCCGCCCTTCATTGCGCCGCATGGCTATCAGCTCATCCACAGCCTTTTCAACGGCAACTTTCAGTACCTCAAGCTGCTTTTTTCGGATTTCAGGATCATTTTCGGCCATTTCAAAAAGCTCCTCAAACACCAGCAGATGCTCCAGTTTCACCGGATCAGTAATTCCCGCTTTTTCCCGGACCTTCTCCAGGATGTTGATTTTTTGCAACAGGGCATCTTCGCGGATATGCGCTGCTCCGGGGTCTGCGTCCTGCTGGTCAATATCAGCGGTGAGACTGATTTTTCCCCGGGTCAATTTCTTCTGCACCAACTCTTTGATCTCCTGCTCCGAGGTCTGAAGCTGGGAGGGAACCTTCATGGTGATCTCGCTGTACCGGTAATTGACGGATCGTATTTCAACAACAGCCCTGATGTTACCGGCTGCATGTTCACCCCGGCCATAACCGGTCATGGATTCAAGCATAATAATCTGTGTGATAAGTCGTAAATCCGGCCGATGACCTGTTGGCAGTCATTGCCGGCATGTGGAAGAAAATCCGGATAGTTTTCCCGGAAGTCAATGGTTATCCGGTAACACGGTTTTTGATCTCGGCGGCCAGTTCTTCGGCATATTCCCTGTTGCGTGCTTCCGAATAGATACGGATGATGGGTTCCGTATTCGATTTCCGCAGATGGACCCAGCCTTCGTCAAAATCGATTTTTACTCCGTCGGTGGTGTTGATCCGTTGTCCGGCATACGCTTCGGCAATTGTAGCAAGCACCGAATCGGCATCCATATCCTGCAGTTTCATTTTTGTTTTGGTGATGATGTAATCGGGCATCTCTTCACGTATATGTGAGGCGGTTTTCCGCTCGTCCGCCATATGCTGGAGAACCATGGCGATGCCAACCAGAGCATCCCGTCCGTAATGCAGGTCCGGATTTATCACACCCCCGTTGCCCTCACCGCCGATCACCGCACCGACCCGCTGCATCTCTTTCACCACGTTGATTTCACCGACGGCCGACCGGTGGCAGGTTTGCCCATATTTGCTTGCAATATCATCGGTTACACGGGATGATGAGAGGTTGGTAGCCACGGGGCCGGGTTTCAGTTTAAGCATGAATTCAAATGCAAGAGCCTGGGTGTACTCCTCGCCGAACAGCTTCCCGCGTTCGTCAACAAGTGCAAGCCGGTCACCATCAGGATCGGTCACAAACCCGATATCACAATCTGATCCGGCAACCAGATCACAGATTTCGGTCAGGTGTTCGGGCAGCGGCTCCGGGTTGTGCGGAAACATACCGTTGGGTTCGCAGTGCAGTTTTTTTACCGACCGCACCCCCAGCCGTTCCAGCAACCGGGGAATCGCATGTGAGCCGGCGCCGTTGACCGCATCCACCGCGACATTAAAATCCGCCTTGGCGATTACCTGCGCATCGATATACGGGAGATCGAGGATGGCGTCAATATGGGATTCGAGGGCAGTATCGTCGGTTCGGGCGCTGCCGATTCCCTGATAATCCCGGTATACAACCCGGTGGTTTCGGGCAATTTTTATCACCTCTTCGCCCTGCTCCTTGTCGAGAAACTCACTTTTGTCATTCAGCAGTTTGAGCGCATTCCATTCGGCGGGATTGTGGCTTGCCGAAATGATGATACCGCCGTTGGCTTTGTGTTTCAGGACCGACATGGCAACGGTTGGCGTAGTGGCAATACCCAGGGAAATGACATCACAACCGGTGGATTGCAGGGCGGCAATGACGACACGCTCACAAAGTTCTCCGGTTACACGGCTGTCACGGCCTACAACCACCGTGCCGCCATTCAGCCAGGTACCAAATGCCGCTGAATAGAGCGTCAGGTTTTGGGGAGTGAGGTCGGTTCCGAAAATTCCACGGATACCGGAGATGGATACCATTAAGGACATATTATGCTCTGTTGATGGGTTTGGAAAGCGACAAATGGGATCACGACA
>SLLW01000429.1 GCA_007133875.1 Balneolales bacterium
CCGCGGCGGACGCACTGGGCAGCTCACCCACCTCGATCAGCCGCAGCGGCTCGTAACCACAGGCGAACGCTCGACGCCGGTCCGGGCCGATCATCCACAACAGCGGGGCACGCACGGTCCAGAGGCGCCAGCTGAGCTGATGATACCGTCAACATAATATCCGGACCCTGTGGTTGCCTGGGAGAGATCGTAAAAGCCAACTCCCAAACCAAAAATGGTCCCCATTCCAACTCCGAACTGTAATGGATAGTAATCTACATCACTTTTATTCTGCAAGGCGATGGTTGCTCCGCCAAGAGCCGTTCCGGTAAGCGCTCCGGCAAACGTATTCACTGTAACGATTCTGAAATTTTGAGCCTGTGCGGGGTGATGAATAGCTGCGGTGATAATAATAACAAGCAGAGAGAGTGCTGCTACTTTGTAAATCGTTTGCATAACTGCGTATTAGAGTTCAGGGAGGGATTGTGGAAAAGATAATGTAAATCCAAGCATAACTGCAATCAGGGATTGTTTAACGCTATCGGCAGTACTTTGCCATTCAGGAACTTATGCCCTTTTAAAGCAAAATCCCCGATAAATTCGGCAATGTCATCGGATTTCAGAGGAGCTTTTACCCCGGGAAATGCGGTGCCGAACATTTCGGTCTGCACAGCTCCGAGACAGATGCAGTTCGCAGAGATTCCACTGTCGTTGAGTTCGGCAGCCATACTTTCGGTCCAGATACTGAGCGCTCCTTTTGATGTACTGTAAGCGGCGAGGCCGGGAAATTTAATACTCCCCTGATAACCACCCATACTTCCGATTGTAACCAGATGCGCCTGTTTTCCGAAGAAGGGCAGCAAGGCACGTAACAGGCGAACAGCCGACATGACGTTCATATTCCACATGGAATTCCAGTCGTTGTCCGTCAATTCCAGGAACGGTTTTTTTATAAGGCCGCCGGCATTATGGATCAGTGAAATAATCTCAATATCCTGCTCCCTTACGGCATCGGTTAGCCTTTGGATGGAGGTACTGTCCAGCAAGTCACAAGTAACATAGTCAATCCGCCTGGAATTATATTTTTGCAGTTCTTTAAGCGGTTCGGCCGACCGGGCAGTTGCAAGGACCTGGTGTTTCTGATCAGCCAGGTATTTAACGGTAGCGAATCCGATACCACGGCTTGCACCGGTAACTAGAATCGTTTTTTTTGCCATGAGATGAGGATTTAAATGCGGTTTTGGTATCTAAAATACAAAGTAAACCGCTTTCTGCAAGATGGCAAAATTCTATATTTGCACTATAGGTCTATGACCATTTCCCCGGGATTGTTTTTGGAGAGAATCCCACTATAACCGATGTTTTCCGCAAATGTTACCGGTACTTTTATGATGGAGTCGGATTTGATTTCAAGTCCCTGAAGCAGTTCTTCGGCCCGGTAAAGAAAAGCCACCCGGTGTTCTGTTTTGATGGGATCGGCTGGTGGCAGATCAATACGCCGCGGATCAACGGGCTGACCGTGCTGCCAGAACCGGAAGCAGAGATGCGGGCCGGTTGCAAGACCGGTGGCACCTACATAACCAATAATTTGCCCCTGCTCAACACGTGTGCCACGGCCAATACCTTCTGCAAACCGGGACATATGCAGGTAACCGGTTTCATAAACACTGTTGTGGCGAATTCGGACATAATTGCCATTATTTCGGTCGTATCTTGCAACGGTTACCTCACCCTCCCCTACAGCTCGGATGGGTGTACCGACCGGTGCGGCATAGTCGGTACCGTGGTGAGGCATGTTTCGCTGCAACACCGGATGGTATCTCCGGTTTGTGAACCGGGAACTTATTCGGGTATAGTCCAGCGGAGCGGCCATGAATTGCCTTCTCAGTGAGTTTCCGTCTTCATCAAAGTATTCGTCAATTTCATTTTGTCGGTAGTGGAAGGCATAATAATCCTGGTCGCGGTGTGTGAATCTCGCTGCTTTTATTCTTCCAACATCCAAAACCTCACCATCCAGCATTTTCTCCTCAAAAAGTACCGAAAAACTGTCCCCAGGACGTATACGGTAAAAATCAATTTGCCAGGCATACACATCGGCCAACCGGTGTGTCAGTTGCGGATTGACACCAAGTTGTCTCATGGTTACATAGACCGATCCATTAATCTCTCCATTAACAAGCCGGGTCCGTGTTTCTATTTCTCTGGATTCCCGGGTGGCAGATATGCTGTCGGAAATCGCATACCGGATGAAATCTGACCGGCTCTCTTCATAAACCAGATAGGCTACTTTACCCTCTTCTCCAGTCTCAGCGGTGTGAGTATAGATATGAAGCGGCCGGCCGGCCCGGATTCGGCGAAGATTGAAAACATCTTCGGAAGCGATATTCAGGTCATGAATCTGTCGGGGCGACAGTCCGTTCCTGCGCAGTATTGTGGAGAAGGACTCATTTCGTTTGATGGTATGGGTAGCAGCATCCAGGCGATCGTCCACCCCAAACTCATTAACTTCTGGTTTGATTTCAACGGGTTCATGGGAAATGAGCTCAATTTCCGGTGTTACTGTCTCTTCGGATGTTGATTCGCAGGATGAAATCAGGAAAGAGACGGTAAATAGCAGTAAGAGTTTGCGATGCATATAGTTATAAAATTCGACATTATTTTTGTGCCGGAACAGCCTCGTCTATCAGGTTATTATGCCTTAAAAGTAATCAATGTTACGGTTTATATACAACTTTTGATTCATGAAACTTAGTATCATTTATCTTTTTTTCTGGGTTTCCAGGGAATATCGGCGATCTCTTGTGAACGGTTCTGAAAGCGCGCCATCACAAAAAGCAGATCGGATAGACGGTTCAGATAAATAATAGCTTCGTCGGATATTGACTCAGAATTGCGGCAGGAGATGCAGATTCGTTCGGCCCTCCGGCAGACGGTCCGGGCAAAGTGGAGGTGAGCGGCTCCCCGTGAGCCACCAGGCAGAATAAAGGCTGTAAGTGGCTCAAGAAAATCCACCAGCCGGTCGATATCAGATTCAAGCTGACGAATATGAATTCCGGAGACCCGGTCAATCCGGTTATTTATGTCACCCGGGGTTGCCAGATCGGATCCCAGAAGGAAAAGTTCATTTTGAAGACGTTCGAGAATGACTTCGATTTCGGATGCAGGTTCGGCCGTACGTACAATGCCAATAAGAGAATTCAATTCATCCACGGTTCCATAAGCATCGATGCGGGCATGGCTTTTGGGGACACGTTGTCCGCCAAATAGTGATGTTTCTCCGTTGTCGCCGGTTTTTGTATAGATTTTCATGAAAAAGCTCTGGTTGGTAATTTGGTTATCAGAATCAGGCACCTGACGGCCGGAAGCATTCGGGTTGTGCCGAATACCGGATGCCCAGATATGAAAGATGGTCGAGGATTCCACGGATTTCCGGAAAATCCGTGGATCTGCAAAACAGGGTAAGCGAAACTTGCTCCAGGTATGTTTCATCACCGGTTTCGAGCCTGAAGCGATTAATCAATTCCCGGATGCGATTCTCCTGTTCATAGGGATACCGTATGTCAAGCGGCACAAACCGATCGAGGTGTGTGGTCTGCACATCCGCCAGTGCAAGCTGTGCCGATTCACGGTATGCATGAATCAACCCCGGCTTA
>SLLW01000128.1 GCA_007133875.1 Balneolales bacterium
CAGGTTATAAGCTCGCTTTTAGTTAAGAGTTGTTCTCCGGTGGGATTGAGTCTGACAATGGTGATTGCCGTATTGGCCCTGGTTTTTAGTCCGGATGCAACTGCCCAAAGTGCAAGTGATGAATCCTGCTGCTCGGGTATAACACGGCAAACGCTGGGAGAGCAGCAGGTTGAAAGTCAGGTAAAAACAGGGAACGGTGACGAACAAGCTCCCGAGGGTATGGTTCTCGTGCCGGGTGGAGAAGCCACCATAGGATCGGATACGGGTTTACCGGCAGAACGACCGGTATTTAAAACGCAAGTTGCACCATTTTACATGGATAAACATCCGGTTACGGTAGGTCAGTTTCGTGCATTTGTGAATGAAACCGGGTATGTGACATTCTCTGAAAAAATTGGAGACGGCATCGTATTTGATCATACTGAGGGCACATGGCAGATTGCATCCGGGGTGTACTGGGAGTATCCGCTTGGCAAAGAAAATGAAAAAGCCCCCGATGATCATCCGGTCACACTGCTGACCTATAACGATGCATTAGCGTATCTGGAGTGGGCGGGCAAGCGACTGCCGACCGAGGTGGAATGGGAGCATGCAGCGCGCGGCGTTACCAATCGCGACCAACCGTACGCCTGGGGGGAGCAGCTTGTAGTGGATGGATCATTCATGGCCAACACCTGGACCGGACGATTTCCTCAGAAAAATTTGGGTGAGGATGGATACATTTTAACTTCCCCGATTGAAACATTTGGTGAAACGGAGCTGGGGCTGACCGACATGGGGGGTAATGTCTGGGAATGGACTTCGGACTGGTTTCGGTCGTACAGTGACCGGAATACGCCATATGAACCGGGAGAGCTTAGTGAAAAAGTGATACGGGGCGGGTCATTTATGTGCCATGTATCGTATTGTCACGGGTATCGTGTTTCTGCCCGGAGTCACACCCCACCTGACAATAACATGTTTCATATCGGGTTTCGGGGAGTGAAAGATCTAAAATAAAATGTTAGTTACGGATCTCTTTTCATGCATCCCGTGCATCTAAACAGCTATCTATACAAGAGTTATTTCTGCCGATAACGCGTGACCCGCAGATTCTCTGCTTTCCATTCCTGGTCACCGATGATGACCGCTCGTTACCTCGATGTCGGTTACGAATTCGCTTTCATTGTTATGACCTTCATCATCAGAATACAGGACATTGCATTGCGTCAGCAAGAGCAAAATTATCATTGGATAATTTTTTTTCACAACTCTGCATCCATAAAAAGGTCTTCCATCCAGATGATTGGATGCCGGACCGGATGATTGCGAAGGACTTCCTCATTAGTGGGCTCAGGGTCTTGTTCCAGAAATAAATCAATATATTCCGGATTCTCATAAGCCAACCCTGCAAACAGCAAAAGCGAGTGACGTACAGGCCATTTATCCCATATATCAACATCTTCGCCATAGGGCCAGGCTGATTTATCATCGATGTACGGAGAAATGAAATCCATTCCCAGTTGCAGCGACTTTCCATCATGAGTGACATATTCCCAAAGATTTTCATCCCTGGTTGACAAAACGTGTGCCAAATTTGCAAAGGCATCCATGTTAAAAAGCGAATAGCCATAGGGTTTAGTTCGGTCTATCTCGCGGGGAAAACGACCCTCCAAATCCATTTGATCCGGTAACAAAACGTATTTAAACCGATTCCTGCAAAGTTCCAGAATTTCTTTGTGCCCGACCAGTCTGGCCATGGTTCCGGCCGTAACAGCCCAGGTTGTGGAGTGATTGTTCGGGTGAACCATTTCCTGGAGGCCGTATTCATGGGTGGTCATCCAGGTAATGAAACGTCCGAACCAGTTTTTAATCCTGTTTGCCTCATCTGCAGGTATGGCATCCGTCTCTATGAGGGCCCTGGCTGATTGCGCCACTTCAATGAGATGGTAAGCGTCGATTAGTCCGATACTTCTACCGGTGACACGTCCCATGATGGCCTGGGCGTACAACATATTGGGGTTCATCATTGTTTCCGGGTCATTGAACCAGGCCTTCATATGTGAAAGGGCATGGTCGGCATACTTTTGTTCGCCTGTCAGAATCCATGCGGAGGTCAAAGCGGCAGTGATTTCGGCAAAACGTCTCATGGCCAGTCGATCGTCCTCGTATCTGCCCTCATATCGTACCCCGTCTTTTTGGATGAAAGGAGCGTCGGGATCATCAGGATCCGGATGCCAGTAGTCCCCTTCGGAATAAAAATCGTTGAGGCCACCCGCGCTGCGTTCGGAAAGGCTTGCCGTAACCGTTACAGGCTCTTTGTCAAGATATTTATCCGCGTTTTCTACGGTGCGGTCCTTTATATCCGAAATGATTTTCTGCTGGATTTCATGTTTGATGATTAACGGTTCCGTTTCTTTCGCGCTGGCAGTGATTGCAATCAGCAGTATAAACCAGAATCCCAAGAGTTTTGCCATTTATCCCAATATTTTTGTCATTATGTATCTTTAACGAAAATTATTTTTATGAACGTACCCATATTTACAGCACAGCATTATCTAAAGGAGTAACGGTACTGCGGCAACTGTGCTGGAACATACTAAAATCCGGACAATCACGTCAACCAACTTATAATCAACAGGCATCAATTCGATACGTAGTTATGCTGCCCATCCATTTTACTGAATATTGATGGCAATTGAAATATGATGTGTGTATGGAAATATCATTGATAATCTGACCGGGTACGGCTATAGTTCATATCCATCCAACGGCCTGCACCTTCCGGATTCCGGATGGGATAAACCATCAGTACGGGAGTATAAAAAACCGGCCCCGGTATCCGGAGTGGACGGGTAGGCGAGGGTCAGGTTTCAACGCCTCACAATACCAAATGGCTGGGTGTAGGTTCTTCCGCCGTCACTCAAAATCACAGCGCGGACAAATGTGGCAGTAGAAGGGACATTATTGAGATGTACTTCCGTGCCGTTGCTTATGGTAATGCTTTCATTTAATGCAGGATCGTGCGTGATCCACTGGATTTTATTGAAATCACCGTCCAGAGTAAGCTCGACACGGCTATTCCGGGTTTCAATATTTTCTATTTGGATATCAGGAAGATCGCCCCGCTCAACCGGAATGAATAGATAAAGATGACCTTCAGCCATTGCACGGCGAACATTTTCTATGGAAAGATCCGAAATCAGGAAGATATTGCGGTTGCGTCCGAAATGACCCGTCCCGTGGGTATCATCGTTTGCAAAACCCCAAACAGGTCGATATGGCATCAGCTGATGCAGTATCTGATCCCATTTTTCCCGGTCCATGGGGTAACGGTCTACCTGGTTATAGATCTCCTGACCAATCACATGAGGATAGTTTTGGTAAAAATCAACATACCAGTCAACATCCCGGTCATACCGACCCGGGTGGAAAAACATGGCCAAACCGTCACGGTCACCAAGATCTCTGATAGAAACCTGTTCATCGGAATCGGCACCGGCATAGTCACTCATATAACTGCCGATATGGTGACCGGCGGATAGCTCACTTCCTTCCACAGACAGCATGCCGAGCTGGTCGGGATCCCGGTTCTGCCACTCTTCGTTAGCCCGTTCTCCAAACGTTTCGTCGTATCGGGGATTGATTTTGTC
>SLLW01000093.1 GCA_007133875.1 Balneolales bacterium
GCTGGGAGTGGCCGGCAATTTTCCGGCTTATCCAGAAGGAGGGCAATGTACCAACAGATGATATGCGTCAGGCCTTCAATCTTGGAATTGGGTTGACTGTTATGGTATCACCTGAAAAAAAAGATGAGATTATAAAAACTCACGCAACGGACCATTTTCAAATTGTTGAGATTGGCCGTATTGGGTAGTAGTTTTCAGGGACACGTAATTTATTGATTGTTAACAACATAGATACGTTTTATTTTTTTAAAACGCCCCGATGAAGTAATCGGCCCGATCGCGAGTCGGCTCAAATACGGTAGCTACTCCGATATTAAATGGTATGTTAAATATCCGCATCTGCAGACGTACACCTGCTCCATAAAGCGTTCGCGAGTTTTGATACAGCGCTTCTGCCGAAGACTGACTACGGATTGGTATCAGGGTATCCGTAAACAGCACAGCGTAGATCCGGTCCACAAAAAACGGGAGAAGTGCCGATCCACGGTCCGCATGCCATAACGGAATGGTATACCGGGTGTTGAAACGAGTTGCATTATTCACACCGGACAATATATAGTCATCAAAACCCCTGGAATAAAATCCGGAGATATCGAAATAGGGACGATTCTGGGTAATTCCTTCAATACCAACTCTCAGCGACCGGTTTCCGGAAAGGTAAAAGGAGAGATACCGGTAAATTCCGGCTCGTAAAGCCCTGAGATTCTCACCGTCAAAATCGGTGTAAAAATCCCATTCCGTGTTGGTGAAGAGTACCCAGCCGGTATTTGGCTGAACATCCCGAATATTTTGCTGCAGCCGATGCTGATAGGTTACCGTGACGGTTCCCCGCAACCGTTCAAATGTGGGACCGATACCATCGCCTTGCCGGGTTATTATTTGTTGTCGCTGTAAATCAATTCCGGGGATGACAGAGAGGGAAGATGTCCGCGTATCCTGATCAAACAGATAGGTGAAGGGTACATCCAACCCAATTCCCTGGCTACGCTGAAGCCAGTTTGTAGTCTCAACAGGTTCGTGGTAGGTATTGATGCGAAAACCGGGATAAAATCCACTAAACCGGTATTCAAAATCATACCAGAACCGGTTGTTGGATGTGCTGATTTCGCCGTAATAGCTGTTTCGCCGCAGTACATCACCACTTGCGAAAACCAATCCGAACCGATGATCCTGATGATTTGTTTCTTGCTCGAAAAAGGGATAAATCATCCGGGGACGCAGCCAGCCGATGCCGGTCCGGTAGTCGGAGACCATCCAGTCATCAGCCAGCGAATCGGGATTGTCTGCAGCGGGTGGTGACGGCCCGGTTGATGGGGGATTGCTCCACCGGTTATCGGAAACCTTAACGGGATCCAGATCATCATAATGGACCCAAAATAGTTGATGGGTATTTTCATGTATACGAATTCCTGCCAGTTTATCACCGTTGGGACTATAAGATCCTTCCAGAACACCGTATGGGTGATTGGTCAGTCGCCAAACTGTTTCCTGCTCCAAATCATATTCATAGAGGTTCATTGCCCCGTCGGAATCGGATGTAAAAAGCAGTCGATTTCCGTCGGGATGCCAGGCCGGATTGTAAATCGCCGCATTATCAAAAGCGATATCCGGTGGACGGTCATTATAGTCTGACCAGTGTCCGTTTTGGATAAGCCATAATCCCTGCATACCATTTTTGTTTCCGAGTAAAAATAGGGAATCCGATTGCCCCGGACGGAAACCGAGAGAAACAAGGTAGCCGTTTTCCGGAGTTAGCACGGTATCGGGTTCCGGTGTAAAGCGAACAAGAATATTGTTTTCATGATGGGTTTTCAGTGCCCAAATGGTGTCATCGGGGCCGTATACGGGTGCATAAACCCGATCGGTTTCAACAGGCTGCCGGCTGCTGACCTGTTTGATGGATCGGGGTGTTGATTCTGATGCGTTTCGGGTATCCATCTCCAGGTTCACCTCATGGATGTTCATCCGGCTGTGATTATGATAAAAGGGGTGACGATGATACCGGGCATACAGTAATCGGGTACGGTCCGGGTTCAGTGTGAAAGTGTAGTCTTCCACGGATCCGGTCTCTTTTACCCGTGATACCTCATTGTTCGCCATATCATAACTGTAAAAACCAGGCCGTTTCCCATAAGCGGAAGAATAGAAGAGGATCTGTGAGTCGGATATCCAGAAGGGGTTCCGGTTTTGCGATGATTCTGCTGCCGGAACTATGTGGAAGAGCGAATCGGGGCGGTTCTTCTCAATGCGTGCCAAACGCTCCTCATGTTGTGACTCGAATTTTGCCTGAAGTTGTGAAGGGCGTTTACCGGTATGGTACCACAATGCACTTCCGTATCCCAAAAAGGGCCAGCGTGAAACAAAACGGATGGTGTTTTTTGTGATTTCCATCCCGTATTCGTATTGCAGCCAATGGATAAAGGAATGGCCACCCACATAATGGCGGTCGAAAGGATAGGTATGTGCAGGAGGCATCAGTGATTGTGAAAGTGACCATCTGTCTCTGCTGTTGAAAATCGCATCATGTCTGCGTTGGAAATAGGGGTGGTTACCTCTTCCACCGATACCATAGTTGTGATGTGATTCATGGAAGACCGCTATCCCCTCAAGCATACCCAGGGGAGCTGCAAAATGCATGTTCCGGGCCATATCAGGAGAAAAAATATTGATGAACCCTGATAACCCATTAAGTGGCAAAACATTAAGATGCAGCGCATGTACCAGTTCATGCGGCATCACCGTATTCAGCCAGTTACCGTCCGAAGGATTCATCCGGTTACCCTTCATCCGCGGAACTTCAACTTCAATCCTGAAATGGAGGGTAGATACGTATCCATTGGAACGATCGTTTTTTGAATTCAGAACGACCGGCATTCCGGAAAGTGATCCCCCGACCAGTGATTGAACATGGGGGTATTGCTCTTCAAGGATGTGCGCCGTTTGATTGGCTGCGCTCTCCTCACCCTTCTGATAAATAATCCGGAAACGGGGGGTTTCGAGTTGTTGCCAATCCGGTTTAGCAGGGCGATAAATATTATCGTAAATTTGAGAAAACGACTTGCCATTCAAGCAAATAGCAAAAATGGCAAGTGAGATCAGAGCATAAGAGAAACGTCTAAAGCGCCCCATCATTACAGAAGTAAAAGTGGATGAAAGCAGCGGTTAGGCTGTCTTTGCTTAAATGAAAGCAACATATTTGTACATCAGCCAGAAAAAGCAAAAGCTGCCGGCCATCACCATGATATGCCAAATAGCATGAAAATTAAAATGCTTGGGTGATGGATTTGGCCATTTAAAGCCGTAACAGGCTGCACCGATGGTGTAAGTGATGCCACCGGCGATAATCCAGGCCAATGCGCCGGGTGGAAGTTCATGCCATACCACCGGCAGGAAAATAACCGCAATCCATCCCATGCCAAGATAGATGAGGAGCGATACCCATGTTGGGGCATGAAACCATAACAGCTTAAATACAATACCAAACAGTGCCAGTGACCAGATAGTGGCGAAAAGGATCCACCCAAACAGTCCTTCAAGAACGATGAGGGTGATGGGAGTATAGGTTCCGGCAATGAGGATATAAATCATGATATGATCGAACGTGCGAAGAACACGGATTCC
>SLLW01000157.1 GCA_007133875.1 Balneolales bacterium
ACATGAAAAACGTAATGATATCAATAAAATCACTTGATAAACGATGGCTGCTGCTTGGGGCCGGTGGTCAGCTGGGGCAGGAGTGGGCCAACCGGCTTGAAGATGATGGTTGTGACTATAAGGCATTATCCCGTAATGATTTGGATATTACAAACCAGACATCGGTCGCAAAAACGGTAGCGGAATACCGGCCCGATATCATCATAAACACGGCGGCTTATACAGCTGTTGACAATGCGGAGGGGGAAATCGAGGCAGCGAATCAGATAAATAACGTTGCCCCGGGACAACTGGCGCGCATCTGTGCCGAATACGGCATTATGCTGGTACACTATTCTACTGATTATGTATTTCCCGGACGGTTGGATGACCGAAACCGGTACCCGGACGGCTACCCCGAAACGGCCGCGGCCGAACCGGTTAATACCTACGGGCGAACCAAGTGGCTGGGAGAAGAGGCCATCAGAAAGGAAAACGGCCAGCATCTCATTTTGCGGGTGTCATGGCTTTGCGGACACCACGGGAAGAATTTTATCCACACCATGTTACGGCTGGCAAATGAGCGGGACCAGGTCTCCGTAGTTAATGACCAGTACGGATGCCCGACGTTCACTGCACCGACGGTCGAAAACACAATAGCACTAATTCGTGCCGAAGCCCGGGGCACGTATCACATCTCCTCAGCGGGGGAAACCACGTGGTACGAATTTGCGTGTGCCATTTTTAAAGAACGGGGTATTCAGGTATTCGAGCGCACTGGGAAGGCGGGTAACGATTCCGGCAGTACGCAAACCAACGAAAATGTTGATGAACCGGACGCTGATGACGGGAAAGCACCGCTAACCGTGATGCCTGTATCAACTCCGGAATTTCCGACCCGGGCAAAGAGGCCGGCCTGGTCGCGACTCGGAATCAAAAGATTGGCAGAAGTCAGGGGATCGCGTATTTTACCGTGGCAGGAAGAGCTGGCCCTGTTTATGCGTGATTTAAAGAAGTGAACGCAACCAATAAGCATTTTACCATCAGTATCAGAACCATTATGGAGTTTATATCAACAGAAATTGAGGATGTCATACTTGTCAGGCCGATTGTTTACGAAGATAAACGGGGTTTTTTTACCGAGACGTTTCGAGTCGATAAATTTGTGAAAGCGGGAATCCTCAAACCGTTTGTTCAGGATAATTTGTCCCGTTCTGTAAAAAACACACTGCGTGGATTGCACTACCAGGTAATACAGCCGCAAGCCAAGCTGGTGATGGTGACCCACGGGGAGATTCTGGACGTGGCCGTCGATGTCCGGCGGGACTCTCCGAATTTCGGCAAGTATGTCAGCTATCGTCTTTCGGACAAAAACCGGGAAATGCTTTATATCCCGGAGGGGTTTGCGCACGGTTTTTTTGTGCTATCCGATGAAGCGACGTTCCTCTACAAATGCAATGATTATTACAATCCGGCGGGGGAGCGGGGGATTCGCTGGGATGATCCTCAGGTCAATATTGATTGGCCGGATGCGCCTCCTGTTTTATCTGCAAAAGATCAAAATCTTCCGTTTCTTTCTGATCTGAAAAGCGAGGATTTACCCCGATAATCCCATGGAGCAATTTCCCGGAAGGGAGCAGGGGGTTTCGGCTAGAACAAGTTGTATCAGCTTGTACCTGATACTGTAACTACCCCGGCACCGGAATTTTTGTTGACGAACCCCTATCTTACTAAATAAAAGCAGAATATGGCACGAAAGTACTGGTTGATGAAATCGGAACCGTTTGAATTCAGTATTGACGATCTGATCAGCCGGAAGAACGGAACCACCTACTGGGAAGGCATCCGTAACTATCAGGCCCGCAATTTCATGCGCGATAATATGCAGGTGGGCGACGGGGCATTTTTTTACCATTCCCGGGTTAATCCGCTCGCGGTGGTCGGCACTATGAATATCGCATGTGAGCCGTATCCCGATCCGTCACAATTTGATCCGGATTCCAAATATTTTGACCCCAAGAGCACGAAAGATAATCCGCGCTGGATGCTGGTGGATGTGACGTTCACGGCGAAGTTTGACCCGCCGGTAACCCGGGATCAGATCAAGCAGACACCCGGCCTGGAGGATATGATGGTGATACAGAAAGGGAGCAGGCTCTCCATCCAGCCGGTTACCGAACAGGAGTGGCAGATCATTCATCAGCTGGCCGGGGTGGAACCGAAATGAGTCGTCAACCGGAAACCGGGGAGAACCCGGAAATGAACAAGAATAGGGAAAACCCGGAAATGAGTAATAAAAAAGAAATGATGGATCAAAAGGCCGGCCGGGGTGGTCTCAATGAGCTGAGGCTTCGTACCCGTGGTATTTTGCCGATACAGAATCTCAAAAAGCTCCATGAGTTCGGCGTGCTCAGGTCACATAAGGATTACCCGATCCGGGATGATCAATACCAGCCCAATTCGCTTGATTTACGACTCGGCACAACAGCCTACCGGGTCCGGTGCAGCTTCCTGCCTGAAAACGAGACGGTTCAGAGCAAAATGGAGCGACTGACACAACATACCCTGGATATCCGCAACGGTGCGGTTCTGGAGCAGAATTGTACCTATCTGATCCCTCTTCTGGAAGAACTCTATCTGCCTCCCTCCGGCCGGTTTAGCACAACGGCTGCCACGTTGGCCGGAGGTCCTGGCAGCAGTAATGACGGCGGGCAGGGTACACTCATCTCCGAGGAGCCATTGACGGCCAAAGCAAATCCCAAGAGCAGTACCGGGCGGCTTGATATATTTACCCGCCTGATTACCGACTACTCCCACCGGTTCGAGGAAATTTCGCCAGGTTATCACGGGCAGCTCTATCTGGAAGTGGTACCGAAATCGTTTCCGATCAAAGTGCAGACGGGACAGAGGTTGAATCAGCTGAGGATAAGGCACGGACAGGCGCTGCTAAGTGACCAGGATATCCTGCACACGCATTTGAAGGATCCCATTTTGTTTGATGAACACGGGGTGGCGCTTCCGGTGGATGATCTCAATGTGCGTGACGGACTTTTCATGCGGGTTAGCCTTCAGGGACCGGAGGGCGATATTGTCGGATACAAAGCGAAGAAACACCGGGATCTGATTGATCTGGATAAGACCGGACACTACGATGTCCGGGAGTTCTGGGATCCGATTTATGCGCGTAAGGGTGACTACATGATTCTGGAGCCGGAGGCGTTCTATATTTTTGCATCGAAAGAGCGTTGCCGGATACCCCGCCACCTTGCCGCGGAGATGGTTCCGTATGACACCGGATCCGGGGAGCTGCGGACCCACTATGCCGGTTTTTTTGACAGCGGATTTGGTGGAGAAATCAGCGACGGCGGTGCACGCGCAGTGCTGGAAGTCCGTTCCCACGATGTTCCGTTTCTGGTTGAGGATGGGCAGACTTTTTTCCGGATGGTGTTTGAACCGAACACCGTCTTGCCGGATGATCTCTATGGACAGGATCTTAAAAGTAACTACCAGGGACAGTCGCTAAAACTCGGAAAGCATTTCAAAGAGTGATTATTATGGATGATCACTTTCTCTTCTATGTACCCCCGGAATATTTCGTATCAGGCCAGTTGCAATTCCCGGAAGAAGAGGC
>SLLW01000016.1 GCA_007133875.1 Balneolales bacterium
AAACAACCCATGTTTTACTATAACACACGGAAACCTGAACATCAAGTTCCATGATATTTTACCTGTATATAAGGATTTCAAAGACTATCTTACAAGCTTTATTTTAGGGAATTTCAAAATGGACGATGCAATCAGTCATATAGTTAGTTATCCATGATCAACACCATTGTCGAGTTCGAAAACGTCACCAAGCAGTACGGAGATCAAAAAGCGGTTGACGATGTTTCGTTTCAAGTTAAAGAGGGAAGGATTTTTGGTTTGCTGGGTCCGAACGGCGCCGGTAAAACCACCAGCATACGAATGTTAACGCATATTCTGGTTCCCGATTCCGGATCCATTCGGCTTTATGGAGAGCGCGTTGGTGCTGCTACTCAGCGTAAAATCGGGTATCTGCCGGAAGAGCGTGGCCTCTACAAAAAAATGAAAGTGGGCGAGCAACTTATCTACTTATGCCGTTTGCGGGGTTTGTCAAAAGAAGCAGCGCGGAAAAGCATCACGTACTGGCTTGACCGTTTTGAGGCCACCGAGTGGATCGGTAAAGAGGTCGATGAACTCTCCAAGGGAATGCAGCAAAAGGTACAGTTCATTGCCACGGTCGCCCACGATCCGCAATGTCTCATATTTGATGAGCCGTTCAGCGGACTCGATCCCATAAACAGCGAGCTCCTCAAAGAGGTTATCCTGGAATTGCGGAGTGCCGGTAAAACGATTTTTTTCGCCACGCACCGCATGGAACAGGTGGAGCAGCTTTGTGATGACATCGCACTTTTTAACAAGGGGAAACTGGTTCTGAACGGTAATCTATCTGATATCCGTGCATCCTATGGAAAGAACAGTATCCGCCTGCGATTTTCCGGTGATAATAAATTTCTCGATTCGCTTGAAAATGTGCGGATCAATAACCGTTCTGTTCATTTTGCCGAAATCAGGTTGCTGAATGGCGCTGACGATCAGGCCATTCTCCGGGAGGCCCAAAAACACACACGTGTGGAGGGCTTTGAACTGATCGAACCCGGCCTGCAGGAGATATTCATTGATACCATATCTAAAGAGAAAACTTCCGATGTTTGACAAAGAAAAACTGTTCCTGATTATTCAACGGGAATACCTCGTTCGCCTGAGGAGCAAAATGTTTATTGTGACCACCATCCTTGCTCCGGTCATCATGATCCTGTTGCTGGTACTGCCAACGCTGGTCATGGTCTTATCCAGCGATCATGAACGACGGTATGCTATCTATGACGAAACCGATATTATTGCCCGGCAGATGACAGAAAGCGATTCGTTGTCATACCGTGTTTCCGAATCCGACCCCGCTGAACTTCGGGAACAACTTCAAACCGGCCAGATTGAGGGGTATATTCTCATTCCCCACGAAGTGCTTGATGGCCAGGGGAAAGCGGCATTTTATCATGACGGCAGTGCCGGTATGACCACCACTTCAAAAATCCGGTCGGATATCAGGCAGCAGGTGCGGTCTGTTCGGCTTGATCGGCTTGACACATCGGATGAGATTCTGGCAGTGATTAATGAACGGGTTTCGGTTGATAACTTTACCGTTACCAAGGCCGGGGAAGAAGCCGATACCGGTGCTTCTGCTATTGTCGGGTTGATAATGGGGTTCATTATATACGGGGCGATGTTTGGTTACGGAACCATCATACTGAGAAGTGTGATGGAAGAAAAATCCACACGGGTTGTCGAAGTGATCGCCTCCGCTGTTAAACCGTTTGAGCTGCTGATGGGCAAGGTTATCGGGGTGGCCATGCTGGGCCTTACGCAATTCCTGATTTGGGCGGTCTCCGGCGCTGTTTTAATGATGGCAGCCGGTCCCCTGATTGCCATGTTTGCCGGTGGGGGTGTGGACACCGCCGAAGCGGCTGAAGCGGCTGCCATTACCATTCCAACGATCGGACCGATGGTCTGGGTCAGTTTTGTGCTGTTCTTTCTGCTCGGATTTCTGATCTACAGCTCCCTCTATGCAGCTGTGGGATCCGCCATTGAGCAGGAGTCCGACAGCCAGCAGCTTCAGGTCCCTATCATAATGCTTATTGTGATCCCTATCATATTTGTCATGAATGTGGCGGACAACCCGACTTCAACGGTAGCTGTCGTTCTTTCCATGATTCCTTTTTTTTCCCCAATATTGATGCCGGTACGCATGTCGGTGATATCGGTACCGTTCTGGCAGATTGGCGGTACTATTCTGCTGATGGTACTCACATTTATCGTGCTCATATGGCTCAGCTCCAGAATCTACCGCACGGGAATATTGATGTACGGCAAAAAGGCCAGTTTCGGAGAGTTGTGGAAATGGATGCGGCAGACGTAACCGAGATAACCGGCACCTGTCCGGCATTCGAAATACGGGTCAATTAAGACTTATCGGACTGCTGAAAGCGATATCCGCCAGGTCGTAACGGGATTGTTTGATTATCCGGTTACGTGCAATTTCATGCGTAGTACGATGCAGAAACATGAACATCACACCGTCCCGGTTAAATCCACTCTTGATTAAATCGTTCATGGTCGCCCTGAATTTCCTGTAATCATGATCATGCAGTACATCATTGACCCAGGCTTCAATGATGTCGTCGCGTTTGGACTTTGGGGGTAATTTGATAATGTAATTCATAATTCTGATTACTACGGGCGTATTATTCCGAAAGGGCGAGATCCTCTATTCGCTGCAATATACGATTTTCGTATTCATTCAACATCCGGGATTTCAAAAAAGGTCCCCGATCTTCCGGATCAAGTGCAGAAAGTGAAAAAAGTGTCAGGAATCTGATTCTTGGGTCGGGATCGTCCTGGCAGATTGCTATAAACTCCTCCTGCCACTCACCATTGGTATCGTGTTGCCTGAGCAGTCGGTAGGCTTCCCATCGCAAATCAAACGAAAACTCACCGAACAGATACATTGATGCGGTCTCGACCGTCTTTTCATCAATCGGTGTTTCAAACATCTCTTGCAGCAGTGTTTTGGAAAAATGGAGATCCTGGCGATCTTCCCGCAAAAAGCGTATGGCAAAATCCCGGAAATCCGAATCGTCGATAAGGTGTCGATAGGTACGAATGGCTTCATTAACCAAATCCAGATCATCCGATGTCTGGATGATGGAGTAAACCTCCTCTTCCACCCGGCTGCTGTTGGGGTATGCCCGGAGAGCTTTTATGGATTCTGTTCGGATTTGCTGATGACTGCTCGACAATCCGTCTATAAACCGCTGCTCGGTTCCGCTCGCTCCGGATGTAATCTCGGCGAGCAGGGAATACATGGTTGCCAGCACGTCCGGTTCACTCTCCCGGGCAATGACATCCTGTATTGCCAGTTGCAAATCGGGATCAGATGCATGGCTTTTAAGCGCATCAGCCGCCTGCTTGCGTCTGTCGGGATCCGAATCCCGGCGAACCTGGTACAACCAAAATGAAAATGGTTTATCCACGGTGATGGAAGTGATCTCATCAGGAATACCGGTAATCCATATGTTGTTAATATGGCCACCCGGATCGACTTCAATGGTATCCCCGCTGCCACCAAAGGCATATTCCCGCTCCGATATGCTG
>SLLW01000227.1 GCA_007133875.1 Balneolales bacterium
AGCTGTTCGGCCATACCGTTCATCTGCTGGATGTTTCCGCTGCAGTCTGTGGTAATCACGGCATCACCAATACTGTAGAGTGTCGTGCGGAATAACTCTTCACGATCGGCCAGGGCCAGTACCGTAAGATAGTGGCTGTAGAACCGGCTTATGAGTCCGGATATTTTATTCAGCAACCACTCTTCTTCCGGAAGAAACAGGGGTGACCTGTCGTGGTCAGCCGTGAGGCCGGCCCTCAATTCAAGCTCCTTTCCGTCCTGAAGCGTCAACGTAGAGACAAGATCAAGTTGCGATATCTGAAATTGCGGGGTACTCCATTCATTATCACCAATTTTTAAAAAGACCGTGGTTTTTTCCGGGATCCGGAAACCGTCAGGAATGATGGACACGACATCCTTTAACACTTTTTTCATATCAATATCGGGACGAGGCGTCTGCAGTGAATCGATGATCGCATAGAGACAGTTGATTTCCTTTATACGCTCCTCCAACTGGAAATGGGGGTCAGGACTGTTTTCGAAATGACGATGGTTGGATTTCCCGGACTTCATAAAGGAAAGTGTTAAGTAAATGCTGATTATTCGAAATGATTGATAAAACCTGCGTCATACATCAAAAGCTTGATTAACAACGAGGCCAGATACCCTAATGTGGAGAAAAAATTGTGCAATTATAGTTAAAACAATAAGATGGTTTAAAAGAAAAACAAAAAATGTCATCTTTTTGTTCGTAAGACTCACGGTGAATGGCTGTTTGGTGCGGTGTTCCCCTTCAATAACCGAAAAAAAAGCCGTAACTTCGTGTCCGGTCCGGTTCCAGGCTATCCCTGGTTCACTGTCACCGGGATTCCGGGTATTTTTGGATCAGGATCAACAGGTTCAAAAGTAGGTATACCAGGAATATCGGACCGATCATATATAACCGGAACTACCGGTATTTATTGTCACCATCCACTGCAAAATTGCAAACCGTCACATTCCAAGCAATGAGTGAATACAAACCCGCCGAAATTGAACCGAAATGGCAGGATTTTTGGCTGAAGTACAAAACTTTCCGAACGGACAGCACCGACCGAAGCCGGCCAAAATTTTATGTCCTTGATATGTTTCCCTATCCCAGCAGTTCCGGGTTGCATGTTGGTCATCCGGAGGGGTACACCGCCACCGATATCCTGGCGCGGTACAAGCGGATGAACGGATTCAATGTATTACATCCCATCGGGTGGGATGCCTTCGGGCTTCCCGCGGAGCAGTATGCGATCAAAACGGGCACGCATCCGCGCGATACCACCAACCGGAATATTGACGGGTTCCGGCGGCAGCTGCAGTCACTCGGGTTCAGCTATGACTGGGACCGCGAGGTCAATACCACCGATCCCGCTTATTACCGGTGGACGCAATGGATTTTCCTCCAGCTCTATAACCAGGGTTTGGCCTACGAAGCGAGTGTCGCGGTAAACTGGTGCCCAGCCTTGGGAACCGTCCTGGCCAATGAGGAGGTCATCGACGGTAAAAGCGAGGTAGGCGGTTTTCCGGTTGAACGTAAGCCGATGCGTCAGTGGATGCTCAAAATCACAGAATATGCCGACCGCCTGCTTGATGATCTGGATGAGCTGGACTGGCCGGAGTCGATCAAGGAGATGCAGCGGAATTGGATCGGAAAATCAGAAGGGGCCAATGTGGTATTCCCGGTCAAGGCCGGGACGAACCAATTCGAAAACCGGTCCGTTGGTTCGGAAGATCTCACGGCATCCGCCGGGAATCAGGATGTCATCGAGGTTTTCACAACCCGACCGGATACGCTGTTCGGAGCTACCTATATGGTACTGGCTCCCGAACATCCGCTGGTTGACCGGATTACGACAGAGGAACAAAGGCAGGATGTCGCCGCCTATCGCGAGACGGCCGCCAACAAGTCCGACCTGGACCGTACCGACCTCAACAAAGACAAAACCGGGGTGTTTACCGGTGCATATGCCGTCAATCCGGTGAATGGACAGGATGTGCCGATCTGGATTGCCGACTATGTGATGATGACCTATGGAACCGGTGCGATAATGGCGGTACCGGGTCATGACGAACGTGACTGGGAATTTGCCCGGAAGTTCGGGCTGCCTATTGTGGAGGTGGTCAAGGGCGGGGATGTTCAAAAGGAGGCCTATGTTGATACCGAACAGGGGGTCTCTGTTAATTCGTCCAATGAGGAGGTGTCGCTGGACGGCCTTCCGGTTGATCAGGCCAAAACCGTAATCACCGAATGGCTTGAACAAAAGGGATTCGGCAAATACACCGTAACCTACAAACTGCGCGACTGGCTCTTTTCACGCCAGCGTTACTGGGGCGAACCGTTTCCGGTGATCCATGTGGACGGCCAACCAAAACCGCTGCCCGAGGACCACCTGCCCATCACCCTTCCGGAAATGGATGATTTTCAGCCGACACAAACCGGCGAACCTCCGCTGGCCAAGGCGGATGAGTGGGTGAATACGACCGATCCGGAATCCGGCAAACCGGCTGTCCGTGAGACCAATACCATGCCGCAATGGGCGGGATCCTGTTGGTACTATCTGCGCTACATCAGCCCCGATTACGAAAAAGGGCCGGTGGATCCTGAGCAGGAGAAATACTGGATGCCGGTCGATCTTTATGTTGGCGGTGCGGAGCATGCGGTGCTGCACCTGCTATATGCCCGCTTCTGGCACAAGGTGTTGTATGATATCGGGGTGGTATCGACCAAAGAACCGTTTTATCGACTGGTCAATCAGGGGATGATTCTGGGGGAACTGGAATTTACGGCGTACAAAGATCATGAGGGGCGGTTTGTACCGGCTGAGAAGAATGCCGTGGTCGATGAACTGGAGCGTGTAAAGCTCTCCGAAAAAGAGGTGGAGAAACGCGGTGACCGCTTTGTGCTGAAAGGGACCGATACTACCGTCGATGCGCGGTCTTTCAAGATGTCGAAATCACGCGGGAATGTAATCAATCCCGATGATGTCGTAGCGCAGTATGGGGCAGATGCCCTGAGGCTTTATGAGATGTTCATGGGTCCGCTTGAGCAGGTCAAGCCCTGGAGTATGCAGGGGGTTGAAGGGGTTTACCGGTTCCTGAACCGGGTCTGGCGTCTTGTGATGGATGAAGAGAAGGGAGGGGTGCATCGTGCCGTCTCCCGATCGGTTAATGGTGATGGATCTGCTGCCGTTGAACCGGATCGCGGGCAGATGAAACTGCTCCATGAGACCATCAAAAAAGTGACCGAGGATATCAACGCCCATCGATTTAATACGGCCATTTCCGCATTGATGATATTCACCAACGAAGCGATGAAGTGGGAGGTGCGTCCGGTGCAGGTAATCCGGCCATTTTTACTGTTGCTGTCACCGTTCGCCCCGCATTTGTCAGAGGAGTTGTGGGAGAAGGTTGGAGCGCTGACGAACCAATCGACCGCTGAAGCCGGTCCGGGTGGAGCGTTGTCGGATTCTGATGCAACGAAGGCATCGACCGGGGGCGGCGGGCAGCCATCCGGAACACTCGCCTACGAATCCTGGCCGCAGTATGAGGA